>NZ_JAGDFV010000014.1 GCF_017497985.1 Meiothermus sp. CFH 77666 | reverse complement strand
CCAAGGTTGGGGTCGCGAGTTCGAGTCTCGTTTCCCGCTCCATAGCAACTTCCCTGCCCCCCACCCTAAAAGGTGGGGGGTTTCGTTTGGTGTCTAGGGCAGGTTTTGGGCTAGCGGTGGTGATCCACCTCGGGCAGGTACAGGCGCCAGGCCTCGGGCAGGTGGGGCAGATCGGCCACCAGCAAAAGGCTGTGGCGTGGGGCGATGGGGCGGCGGGCCAGGCGCATGCCGGCTTCCTCGGGGGTGCGGTTCTTCTTCTTGAGGTTGCAGGGGCGGCAGGCCGCTACCAGGTTTTCCCAGATGCTGCGGCCCCCCCGGCTTTTGGGGAGGACGTGATCCACGGTAAGGTCGCCCCCCCGCCTGCCGCAGTACTGGCAGGTGTAGGCGTCGCGGCGCAGGATGTTGCGGCGGTTAAGGGCAAGCCGCCCCGGAGGGCGGCGAACCAGACGTTTGAGGCGGATGATGCTGGGAACGGGGTAGGGCTTGCTGGGAGTTCGTAGGTATTCGCCGCTTTCCTCGACAACCTCGGCGGTTCCGTTCATGACCAGAATAACGGCCCGCTTGACGCTGGCCAGGCCCAGGGGCTCGTACCCGGCGTTGAGCACCAGGATGCGGGGGGAGTCGAGGTTCACAGTTTACAGAATACTCGAAAAATGTCAGAGGATTCTAGAGCAATGCCAGGCTCTTATCATTTGCCTGGGCATCGTCGTTTCAACCCCTCACCCGGCGACAGCGGTTACCGCCAGAGTTGTTTCATCTGGCAAAAGGAGCACCAAACTGACCTGCGCTGTCGCCACCCTCTCCCGCAAGGGGAGAGGGAAAGGGGAAAAGCCTGAGAGCAATGCTTCACAATACGATTTCGGCACGGCCTGGTACTTTACTGGTTCGGTAATCGGGCCTCATAAACCCGATTTAGGAAAGCTGAAAAAATTGAGCGCGGTGAAACCCTGAACCAACACCCTTTTGCCGCGGGCACGGCTGCTACAATCGGGTGTTATGGGTCGTTTGATTCGCGGGCTGGCAGCCCTGGGCAACCTGCGGGTGCTGGCCGTTGAAACCACCGATATTGCCGAAGAAGCTCGCATGCGCCACAAGCTTTCCCCCACCGCCACGGCGGCGCTGGGCCGGGCCATGAGCGGGGCTTTGCTGCTTACCTTTTTGCTCTCCAAAACGCCCAGGGAGCGGGTGAGCCTCCAGTTTGTGGGCGATGGCCCCTTGGGAGGGCCGGTGGTAGAGGCCGCCCCCGATGGATTTGTGCGGGGGTACGTCAAAAACCCCCAGGCCCACCCCCCCCTGCGGGCGGATGGCAAGCTGGATGTGGGGGCGGCCATTGGCCGGGGCGAGCTCAAGGTAGACCGACTTCTGCCCAACGAGGAGCTTTACCGCTCCAGCGTGGAGCTGGTGAGTGGGGAAATTGCCGAAGACCTGGCCCGCTACCTGTGGCAGTCTGAGCAAATTCCTTCGGCGGTGATGCTGGGGGTGCGGGTGCATGGAGAGGGCGAGGTGCAGGTGGCGGGGGGTGTGGCCATCCAGGTGCTGCCGGGCTGCCCCGAGGAGGTGATTGCCCGCCTCGAGCAGAACCTGCAAGGCCGCACCAGCATAACCGATTTGCTGCAGGAGCGGGGCCTCGAGGGCGCCGTGCTGGCCCTGATGGAGGGCCTGGACTACGACCCCACCGACCTGAGCGTGGTGGGCTTCCGCGAGGGGCACATCCCGCTTTCGTTCCGCTGCCGGTGTAGCCGCGAACGGGCCCTGAATGCGCTGGTCTACTTCTCGCCCCAGGAACGGGAAGAAATGATTGAACAAGACGGTGGGGCAGAGGTGCTGTGCCACTGGTGTGCCGAGCGATACCAGATTACCCCCGAGGAAATTCGCTCTCTGCCGTTGGGCGATGGCTTTGTGGGCGAAGTGCCCAAAGCCTGAGTGTGGATGGCAGCGCCCCCCCTCCGGCTGGGCTTACTTCCAGCGGTAGCGGGTGATGGTGAGGCCGCCAACGTAGAGATCGGGGATGGCGTTGGAGGCACCGCCGGGCGAGTGATAGTAAGTCACGCTGATGAACCCACTTGGCGTCTTGACCAGGTGGGCAGCGTTGAAGTCGTGGCCGGGGATCTCCAGCCACATCGGGTAGAGGCGCCCGCTCTGGCCTACCGGGGTGCCGGGCGTCCACTGCTGGGGGAGGTAGGGGACGGCGGGGTAGCCGTAGGTTGTGTTGTAATCCCGGTCTAGGTAGCTCGGCAGGAAGAAGTTGAGGCTGCTGTTGAGGTCGTATTGTATGCGGTGCCGGTAGAAGCAGCTAAAAGGCTGGATGCCCAGCAGGGGGACGCTCTGGCCGTTTCTTTCCAGGAAGGTGACGCGGAACTTCCCGCCGACGCGGGTAACCTTCCGGGCCAGGGGCTGGTCGGCAAAGGCCGGGTCGGGGTAGAGGATCTCGGTGGTCATCCGGTAGGTGCCGTCGGGGTAGATCCGCCCGTAGTAGGAGCGCTCGGCGTTCTCCTCGATGCCGAAGCCCTCCTCAACCGGGGTGGGGCGGGGGGTCAGGTCGTCTTTGATGCCCCGGTAGCCGTATTGGTTGTAGTCGTAGGCGGTGATGCTGAAGTTGATCCCACCCTCGGGTGCGGGGAAAACCACCGGGTTCATGGCGTAGCCCACCCAGTGGTTATCTTCATCGGGAAGGATGCGCAGGGTGGTCTCGTTGGCGTAGGGATTGAACCGCCAGCGCTGGGTGCCGCTCCAGGAGTCCAGCCGCTGTATGGCCAGGCCCCGCGCGGGGATGCGCCCGGTGGCCGACCAGCCCCCGGTGGGCAGGTAGGCGTTGGTATAGCCCGCCACATAGAGGTCGCCGCCCGGCTGGTCGTGCCAGAAGAGGAAGCTGGGGTAGAAGGTGAAGGCTAAGAGCTTTACAAAACTTCCATCACTGGCCTGAAAGCGGAACACCCGACCGGCTGCACTTCCAAAGTTGCCCACCCCCACCAGGAGGTGGTTGCGCTGGGTGTCGAAGGCCATCATCAGCGGCAGGTTGTCGCCTACTGGGTAGGCCCCGATGTTTTGCTGCTTGTTCATCTGCTCGAGGCGCTTCTCCCAGAGCACATTCATGGTTTCGGGGTCAATCTTCAGGATGAAGGCTTCCATGCAGTAGTAGTTACCATCCACACAGAACTGAGGGGGGTTGCTAGGCTGGCCCAGGGGCGCGAGGTCGGTGGTGGTGCCTGCGGCGTAGATGTAGCCGTCCGGCCCGGCCAGGATGGCGGTGGGGTAGCTGCGGAAGTACCAGCTATAGGTGCGCTGCCGCACCATCTGCATGGTGTTGGGATCCAGCAGGCCGATGTACATTCCGGCCCGCCAGTGCTGGCCCTCCTGGGTGGGGTTGGCAGCGGGAGCGTTATAGGGCGAGAGCGGCAGGGGGCGGGTGTCTTCCTCGCTCATGCCCTGCTTCCACTCCTGGTAGTAGGCCGTGCCGATGGGCACCAGGCCGTTTGGGAGCACGGCCTGCTGGTAGTTCATCCGCATGGGGATTTCTGAGGGCCGGAAGCCTTTTTTGACCAGGGCGCGGCGGGTGACCTCGAGGGGAAACTCGGGGTCTACATGGCCTTCCCCTTTGATCTGGAGCACCAGGCTGGTGATGCTCCGATCCTGGGAGCCACCACAGTAGGGCTCGCCGTTGTAGGTGAGGTCAAAGGTTTCAGGCCGGGGACAGGCGGTGAGTAAAAACAGTAGGGGTAGCAGGATGTACTTTCGCATAGCAGATCCGCGCCCGTGAGGAGCAGGGGACGAGAGCGCAGCATCAAAATACAAGATTTACAAACCGGAGGACGCCAATTTTGGCAAGCTCAGACCATTATCGCAGCGTCGTTATAGATGTCTATCCACGCTCGAGGAATTCTGGAAGTCTTCCCAGTTCAGCCTGCCCAGGCGGCAGTTTGACAAGCCTCCTCGATGGGAGGGTGGGTAGGGTATTGGGCAAGGCCCCTCAAACAACCGGCTGCACGAAATTGCTGTTCAGCAACCCCACCTGACCTCCCCTGCGCTGTAGGGGAGGTGCGAAAGGCGCAAGATTCGATCCTTCGATTAGTCATCGCTTGCCTCATTTGGCCGACCATCGTCAGCAGTCAAGGTGTGGTTCTTCGGGTTGCAAAAATGGAATACGAAAGGTATCTTGACCCCAGGCCCGCTAGGGCCAGAAAGCTCGAGCCGCTCTCGGTGGCTGGGCGCGTAGTCCAGCCTTAAAGTGGGGAAGTCCGGTGAAAATCCGGCGCTGTTGCGCAGCGGTAAGGCGCTGGGGGTTCCCAGCCCAAGCCCGAATACCTGCCGAGAAGTCCTCCTGAGCCGCAAAGGAGGACTCCCGCGCCAGACGGGAGAGTACGGGGTTCCCTCGTTCTCTGTTCGCAATCCAACGCTCGAGCGGATGGGAGCCAGAATGAAACAAATCGTTATCCTGCTGTCCGCGGTTTTCCTGAGCCTTGCTTTTGCCCAGTTTCCCCGCACCGTCACCGACGACCAGGGCCGCACCCTCACGTTGCCCAAGGCCCCACAACGCATCGTGACCATGCTGCCCTCGGCCACCGAGACCATCTGCAGTCTCTCGGAGGAGGCCTGCAAGCGCATTGTGGCCACCGACCAGTTTTCCAACTGGCCCGAGCGGGTGAAGGGCCTGCCCAAGGCGGGGGGCCTCATCAACCCCAACCCTGAGCTGATCATCTCGCTCAAGCCCGATCTGGTGATTGTGAACTCGCCCCGCATCGTGGAGCCCCTCGAGCGGGCGGGTATCCCGGTCTACATCACGCGTCCGCAAACCTACGCCGACATCTTTCGCACCGCCCGGGCTTACGGCGAGCTACTCGGTCTGAGAGCCGAGGCCGAGCGGCTAGTAGCCCGCATCCAGACCGAGGTCTTCGCGCTGGAAAGCCGGGCCGTCAAGGCCAGGGTACGCCCCCTGGTCTACTACGAGATCGACCCCACCCCCTACACTGCCGGGCCGGGCTCCTTCATCGGCGTGTTGATCCAAAAAGCCAGAGGGCAGAACATCATCCCGGCCGAGCTGGGCAACTTCCCCAAGATCAGCCCCGAACTGGTGGTGCAGCAAAAGCCCCAGGTGATCGTGGTCACCCACCCCGAGGTAGCGGCCATCAAGAACCGCCCCGGCTGGGCCGGCCTCCCGGCGGTGCAGCAGAACCGTATCTGCGCCTTTAGCGGCGAGGCCACCGACCTGCTCTCCCGTCCCGGCCCTAGGGTGGCGCAGGGGCTCAAACTTTTGATCGAGTGCCTCCACCCGGAGCTTCGCTAGGCTATGCAGGGGCCGGCAAAGCCCACGGCCGTCTGGCCGTCTTTTGGCCTGCTGGCCAGGCGCGGCCTCACCTTCGCGGGACTCTTGCTGCTGCTGGGTCTGGCCCTGGTGCTGGGGGTGGGGCAGGGCGCGGTCTACGTGCCCCCCACCGAGGTGGTGGCGGCCCTGCTGGGCGAGCGCGAAAATCCCATCATCACCGAGCTGCGCCTGCCCAGGGTGCTGGGGGCCATGCTGGTAGGGGCCGCGCTGGGCCTCGCGGGGGCGGCCTATCAGGGCCTTTTTCGCAACCCCCTGGCCGACCCCTACCTGATGGGGGTGGCCGCCGGGGCCTCTTTCGGCTTCACCCTAACCCTGAGTCTGAGCGGCCTTCTGGCGGGCTTTGGCGCAGGCCTCTTCTTCGCCAGCCTGCCCACCACCGCGGCCCTGGGCGCCTTTTTAGGTGCGGTGCTGGCGGTGGTGCTCACGCTCACCCTGGCCGGGGGCGCCCAGAGCGGCCTGCACCTGATTCTGGCCGGGGTGGTGGTGGGTAGCGTGCTTACCGGTCTTTCTACCCTGATTTTACTTCTCGATACCGACCGCATCCGAGAGGTCTTCAGCTACACCCTGGGCAGCCTCAGCTTTATGGGCTGGCGGGGCGTAGGAATGTTGGCGATGGGACTCGCTGTAGCCTTGCCGATCGTGTGGGGCCTGGCCCGGGCCCTGAACGCCCTCTCCCTGGGCGAGGAGACCGCCCGCAGCCTGGGTCTGCCCCTCTCGAGCCTGCGGCTGCTGCTGATCGCTCTTTCTACCCTGCTTACCGCCCTCTCGGTGGTACAGGCCGGCATCATCGGCTTTGTGGGCTTTGTGGCTCCGCACGCCTTGCGGCAGCTGGTGGGAGGCGACTACCGGTATCTCCTGCCCGCCTCGGCCCTGGGCGGGGCTCTGCTCCTCACCCTGGCCGACTGGGCCGCGCGGGTGGTGGTGCGGCCCGCCGAGCTGCCCGTAGGGGTAATCACCACCCTTTTGGGGGGGCCCTTTTTCCTCTACCTGCTCTGGCGGGCCAGGCGGGGCCTTCAATGGGGCTAAGGAGGTAAGCGGTGGAAGAGCCAAAGCGGGAAAAGCCCTACCAGAAGCCCAGCGGGGAGCGGCGGGGGCTGGTGCTGGTCTACACCGGCGAGGGCAAGGGCAAGACCACCGCCGCCCTGGGGCTGGTGCTGCGGGCGGTGGGCCGAGGCTTTCGGGCCCGTGTCTTCCAGTTCATGAAGCACGAGCAGGCAGCCTTTGGCGAGCACCGGGCTTTAGAGCGGCTGGGGGTGGCGATTGAGGGCCTGGGCGACGGGTTTAGCTGGAAGTCCAAAGACCTAGAGAAGTCGGCGGCGCTGGCCTACGCCGGGTGGCAAAAAGCTCGAGCGGAATTGCTTTCTGGCGCCTACTTCCTGGTGGTCTGGGACGAGATCAGCTACCCCATCCGCTATGGCTGGATTCCCTTAGAGGAGGTGCTCTTGGCGCTCAAAGAAAAACCCAGGGAAGCACACGTGGTGCTCACCGGGCGGGGCATGCCGAAGGAGATCCTCGAGCTGGCCGACACCGTGAGCGAAGTGAGGAAGGTCAAGCACGCCTTCGACGCAGGAGTGCCGGCCCAGCGGGGCATCGAGCACTGAGGGAGCCAATATGCGAAAACCCCACAAGCACCCTGCCCTGAGTCAGATCATTTTCTGCGTGGGCGGGGTTTGCGGCGGCAAGGGACAGGCCGAGGTGCCCAAACAGGCCCTGCTCACGCGTTGGAAGCAGGAGTACCTCTGGCGGGCCTGCCACATCAGCTTCAGCGACTGCCTGGGGCCCTGCGAGCTGGCCAACAACGCTTGCGTTCTGACCGCTACAGCGACTGTTTGGTTAGGCGAGCTCACTCCAGAAGATTACCAGACCCTGGCGGAGTGGGCCGCCCGTTGCAAACAAGCGGCGCGGCTGCTTCCCCTACCTACGTCACTTATGGAAAAGCAAATCCAGCGCTTTGCAGAAGCTGGATCTATCCCCCTGGAAAGGAGAAACGCATGAAAAGGTTACTGCTCGTTACGATGATGGCCCTGGCCGGGCTGGCCTGGGCCCAGGCACCCTTGACCATCAGGAACTGTGGCCTCGAGCTCAAAATCAGCGCACCGCCCAAGCGGGCCGTGACCATGAACCAGGCCGCCACCGAGATCCTGCTGGCCCTGGGGCTGCAAGACCGGATGGTGGGCACGGCCTACCTCGATGACGCCATTTTGCCCGAGTATGCCAGCGCCTACGCCAAGGTGCCGGTGCTGGCCAAGCAGTATCCCTCGCGTGAGGTGCTGCTGGGGGTTCAGCCCGACTTCGTGTACGGTTCCTACGCCAGCGCCTTCGGCAGGGACGCCGCGGGCCCCCGCGCCGAGCTGGTCAGGCTGGGCATCATACCCTATCTCAGCCCCATGGCCTGCGAGGATCGCAGCCTGCGCCCCCGGCAGACCACGTTTGAGGATGTATACGGGGAAATACTGGATATTGGTCGCATCTTTGGGGTGGAGAGCCGGGCCAGGGCCATGGTTGCCCGGATGCGCAGCCAGGGTTTGAAGGCGCGGGTCGCTGCCGCGGGGCAGACCCCTCTGCGGGTGCTCTGGTACGATAGCGGCACCGATAAGCCTTACGTGGGCGCGTGCTGCGGAGCCCCTGGGATGATTATGCGCCAGCTTGGGGTGCGTAACGTGTTTGCCGATGCCCCGGGCTCCTGGGCCGAGGTGAGCTGGGAAAGCGTGGTGGCGCGGGAAATTGACGTGATTGTAGTGATCGAAGCGGACTGGTCAAAGGCTGAGGATAAGATTCGCTACCTGACCACCAATCCCACCTTCGCTAACATCAAGGCGGTGCGGGAAAAACGCTTCATCACCATTCCCTTCAGCTACACTACCCCCGGGGTGCGCAACGCGCTGGCCCTCAAGCTGCTCTCCGAGAAGCTCTACCCGAGGCAATGAAGTTCTCCTTCACGCACTGGATGCTGGTGCTGGGCTTGCTACTGCTGTCTTCCATAACCTTGGCGGTCATGCTGGGACCGGTGCCCATCGCCGCTGGGGAGGTCTGGCGGATCGCCTGGCACCGGCTGGGGGGGCACCTCGAGCCCACCTGGAGTGCGGCGCAGGAGAACATCGTGTGGTACCTGCGCTTTCCCCGGGTCTTGCTGGGGGTAGTGGTTGGAGCCTCGCTGGCGGTGGCCGGGGTGGTGATGCAGGCCCTGGTACGCAATCCCCTGGCCGACCCCTACCTGCTGGGCGTGAGCGGCGGCGCCTCCACCGGGGCGGTGCTGGCCCTGGCCACCGGCTGGTTGGGGTTTGCCGGGCTATATGGCGTCTCCATCGGGGCCTTTGTGGGTTCCCTGGCCAGCCTGGGGCTGGTCTTGGCGCTGGCCCGCCTGGGGGGACAGATGAGCCCGACCCGGCTCATTCTGGCCGGCGTGGCCGTGGCTTATCTGTTCTCAGGGTTGACCAGCCTGATCACCCTGACCGGAGAACGCGAGCTGGCCCGGGCGGCCCTGTCCTGGCTGCTTGGCAGCCTTTCGGGCAGCCAGTGGCGCGATTTGGGGTTACCCAGTCTTGTGCTTTTGCTTTGCACCCTGGCATTGCTTTTCTCTAGCCGGGCCCTCAACGCCATCGCCATAGGCGACGAGACGGCTACTACCCTGGGCCTCGAGGTGCCTCGCCTGCGCCTGGGCCTTATCCTGCTGGCCTCGCTGCTGACCGCGGTGGCCGTGGCTGTGGCCGGTGCGGTGGGGTTTATCGGGCTGATGCTACCCCACATGGCCCGTTTTCTGAGCGGGGCCGACCATCGTCGCCTGCTACCTACCGCCGCCTTGCTGGGCGGCCTGTTCACCATCTGGGTGGATGTGGGCGCGCGGATGCTCTTTGCACCGCAGGAGGTTCCGTTAGGGGTGATCACCGCTTTGCTGGGAGCTCCATTTTTTCTGTGGCTGATGCTCACCCGGCGGGAGGTACGATGATCAACCTCAAGGCCCACCAGGTCTCCTTAAGGCTCGGCCAGCAGTGGGTACTGGAGCGCATCTCCCTGAGCCTGGATACTCCCAGGGTCGTGGGGCTCCTGGGGCCCAATGGGGCCGGAAAATCGAGCCTGCTTCGCCTGCTGTACCGCGCCCTGCGACCGGCAGCGGGTTGGGTAGAGCTGGCGGGCAAGAACCTGTGGCATTACACCGGCCGCGAGGCCGCCCGGCGGCTCGCGGTGGTAAGCCAGGATAGCGCTCAGGAGCCGGGTTTTACGGTTCTGGAAATGGTGCTCATGGGCCGCACGCCCCACAAGAGCTGGTTTGAGCCGGATACGCCCGCCGATATCCAAATGGCCCGGGAAGCCCTGGCTCGGGTGGGCCTGGATGCGCTCCTACAGCGCCCCTACCAGACGCTCTCGGGCGGTGAGAAACAAAGGGTTCTGATCGCCCGGGCGCTAGCCCAGCGGGCCCGCATTTTGCTCATGGACGAACCCACCAACCACCTAGATGTGCGCTACCAGCTAGACGTTCTGCACCTGGTGCGAGACCTGGGCTTGCCCGCGGTGCTGGCCCTGCACGATCTCAACCTGGCCGCCATGTTTTGCGACCACCTGGTGCTTCTGTCCGCAGGGCGGGTGGTAACCGAAGGCCCGCCCGAGGCGGTTCTCACCCCTGAAAATCTTTGGGCGGTGTACCGGGTCAAAGCGCGGATTGAAACCCACCCCACCACCCAACGACCCTTGGTGGTGCTGCTACCCCCGGAGGCTTCATGACCTACCGTCAAAAAGTCCTCCGCCCCGACGGCCGCTCGGTGCACATCGTGCAAAAGCGCGGTCACCTGAGCTACTGCTACACCGGCTGCTGCTGCGGCCACACCGAGCGGGGCTACGCGCCGGTGCCGGCCGAGGTCTACAAGGAAGAGTGGCTGCGGCGCAGACTCAGGAACGTGGTGCACCTGACTAAAGGAGGCTGTCTGGGGCCCTGTACCCTAGCCAACGTGGCCGCGCTGGTTTTCGACGGGCGCTCGGTCTGGTTCCATTCGGTCAACACCCCCTGGCAGGTGCGGCTCATCTTCGACTACATCGAGGCCATGCTCGGGGCCGACCGCTTTCTGCCGCCGCCCCCCGAGCTCTCGGAATACGCCTTCGATTTCTACGACTGGGCGGCCCGGGGTACTGCAGGCCGGGCCCCCGAACCCCTTCCGGGTGCCCAGAGCGAGGAAGGGCTTTCGGGCCTGGTTCTCCTCACCCACGCCGATACCGATCTGCTGGCCCTCGAGGGGGCCAAGCGTCTCCTGCCCCCAGGCTTTCCACCGGTCAGCGGCCTCAGCCTCAACCGCCTCAAATCCTCCGAGCAGATGGCCCTATGGCTCCAGGGTTCCTTGGGGCAGGCCCAGGTCGTGGTGCTGCGCCTGCACGGCTCGCCGGAGGGGGTGCCCGGGCTGGAGGCCCTCCAGGCCCACGTCCAGCGCAGAGGCCAGCGGCTCCTTTTCCTGAGCGGACTGGGCGAACTCCCCCCCGAGCTGGCCCGGCGCTCCACGGAAGAACCCTGGGTGCTGCACGAGGCCACCCGCTACCTGATGGCGGGCGGGGTGGACAACCTGCTAGAACTCTGCAAGTACCTTTCGGACGCCCTGCTGGGCAGCCGCTACGGCTATGCCCCGCCCACCACCCAGCCCGAACACGGGATCTACCACCCCCAGCTCCCGCAGGGAGCCACGCTAGAAGACTGGCTGCGCCTTATGGACTCAACCAGGCCCACGGTCGGGCTGCTCTTCTACCGGGCCCACTACCTCTCGGGCAACCTGGCTTTTGTGGACGCACTTGTGGAGGCCCTGGAAGCGCGGGGCCTGAACGCCCTGCCGGTCTACACCACCAGCCTCAAGGCGCTGGAGGAGGGCTTTCCAGTGGCCTTGCGGTTTATGGAGGGGTGGATCGACGTGCTCATCTCCACCCTGGCCTTCGCCCTGGGCGAGGTGCACAACGGCGCCATCACCCCCGCCGGTCAGGGGGTGGGCGCCTTCGCCCGGCTCGGGGTGCCGGTGGTTCAGGCAATTGCCGCCGGGATGCCCAAGGGGGCCTGGGAGGTGAGCGGCCGGGGGCTGAACCCCCTCGAGACCGCCATGCAGGTGGCCCTGCCCGAGTTCGACGGGCGGATTATCGGCGTGCCGGTGAGCTTCAAGGAACCCCAGGCAGAAAGCCTCTACACCCCCGAGCCCGATCGCCTAGACCGTGTGGCCGGCCTGGCCGCCCGGCTGGCCGCGCTCCGCCGCAAGCCCAACCGGGAAAAGCGAATAGCCATCGTGCTCACCAACTCCGGGGCCAAGGCTAAAAGCGTGGGGGGCGCGGTGGGCCTGGACACCCCGGCCTCGCTGCTGCGCCTACTGAGGGCCCTGCGGGCGCAGGGCTACACCCTGCCCGAGCTGCCCGAAAGCCCCGAGGCCTTGATGGAAGCGCTCCTCCGCCGGGGCACCTACGACCCGGCCCACCCCCTGAACCCCGCGCTGGCCTTCCGCATCTCCCGCAAAGACTACCTGGCCTGGTTCCGGGACTTCCCCGAAGCCCTGCGCTTCCGCATGGAGGACTTCTGGGGCGCCCCCCGCGAGCGGGGCTACACCCTGCGCGAGGGCAAACTCAAAACCGATAAGAAGACCCTGAGCAAGGGGCTGAAGGGCCTCGCCGCCCTGAGCCTGCGCGAGGAGCCCTACAGCGACGAGGAGAGCTACTGGGTGGCGGGCCTGGAGCTCGGCCACGTTCTCATCGCCCTCCAGCCCCCCCGGGGCTATGGCCTGGATCCCGACGCCATCTACCACACCCCCGACCTGCCCCCCACCCACCACTACGCGGCCTTCTACCGCTGGCTTGAGCAGGGCTGGGGGGCCGACGCCATCGTGCATCTGGGCAAGCACGGCACCCTGGAATGGCTTCCCGGCAAGGGGGTGGGCCTCTCGGCGGCCTGCGCCCCCGACGCCCTGCTGGGCGATCTGCCGCTGATCTACCCCTTCATCCTGAACGACCCCGGCGAGGGCACCCAGGCCAAGCGGCGGGCCCACGCGGTGGTGGTAGATCACCTGCCCCCACCCCTCACCCTGGCCGAGACCTACGGCCCGCTGGCCCGCCTGAGCGAGCTGGTGAACGAGTACTACGCTCTGGAAAAACTTGACCCCAGCAAGCTGCCCCTTTTGCAGCAGGAAATCTGGCAGCTTCTGCAAGAGACCCAGCTCCAGGCCGACCTCGAGCTGAGGCGCCTCCTCGAGGCCGACCACGGCGACCACAAGCACGAGTGGGACGAGACCCTCACCCCCGAGGGCGTCCCCACCAGCCTGGCCGAGATGGAAGGCCGCCAGGTGGCCCACCTGCTGGAGGACATCGAGGGCTACCTCTGCGAGCTGGGGCTGGCCCAGATACGGGACGGCCTGCACATACTGGGCCAGCTACCCCCCTTCCCCGAGACGCTCCGGGCCCTGACCCGCCTGCCCAACGGCGGGGTTCCGGGCTGGCTCGAGGCCCTGGCCCGGGCCTACGGCTTTGGGCTGGAGGAGCTTATGGAGCACAAAGGCCGCCGTCTGGAGCCGCCTCACCCACTGGGCCAGAGCCACGGCCAGGTGCTGGAGCGCTTAGAACAGCTAGCCCTGGCAACCTACGAGCGGCTGGAGCGGGAGGGCTTCAACCCTGAGCGAATCGGGGCCGTGCTCACCGCCCTGCCCCCGCCCCTCGCCGAGCCCCGTGCCCTGGAAGACCTGGCCCAGACCCTGCGCTTCGCCTGCCTTTACCTGGTGCCAGCCCTGGAGCGCACCGACGATGAGATTGAACACGTCCTTCTGGCGCTGGAAGGGGGCTACGTGCCCGCCGGACCCGCCGGGGCCCCCAGCCGCGGCCAGGCCCACGTCCTGCCCAGCGGGCGCAACTTTTACGCTGTGGATCCCCGAGCCCTGCCCTCGCAGGCCGCCTGGCGGGTGGGCCAGCGTCTGGCCCAGGAGGCCCTCGAGCGCCACCTCAAGGAGACCGGGCGCTACCCCGAGATGGTGGCCCTCTCGGCCTGGGGCACCGCCCAGATGCGCACCCAGGGCGACGAGGTGGCCGAGGTGCTGGCCTTTCTAGGGGTGCGGCCCCGCTGGCACCCGGTGAGCCGCCGTATTGAAGGGCTGGAGGTAATACCCCTAGAAGAGCTGGGCCGTCCGCGCATTGACGTGACCCTGCGCATCTCCGGCTTCTTCCGAGACGCCTTCCCCCACCTGATTGAGCTTCTGGACGAAGCCTTTGAGCGGGTGATGCACCTGCCCGAAGATCTTAATCTGAACTACCCCCGCAAGCACTACCTGGAGGCCTTAGGCCAAGCTGACTGCGATCGGGAGTGCGGACTGGAAGAAGCCGAGGCCAAGGCCCGCTGGCGCATCTTCGGTTCCAAGCCAGGAAGCTACGGGGCCGGTCTCCTGCCCTTGATCGAGGCCGGCAACTGGGAAGGCCCGGCCGACCTGGCCCAGGTCTACCTGGAATGGGGCGGCTACGCCTACGGAAAGGACGCCGATGGGATAGAGGCCAAGGCGGTCTTCGCTGAGCGGCTTAGACGGGTGGAGGTGGCCCTGCACAACCAGGACAACCGCGAGCACGACATCCTTGACGCCGACGACTATTTTCAGTACCACGGGGGGCTTATTGCTGCGGTGCGGGCCCTGAAGGGCGAGGCGCCCAAGGCCTATTTTGGCGACACCGCCGACCCCGAGCGGCCCAGAACCCGCAGCCTTCAGGAGGAGATCCTGCGGGGCTACCGCAGCCGGGTGGTGAACCCCAAGTGGCTCGAGGCCATACGCCGGCACGGGCACAAGGGGGGGCTGGAGATGAGCGCTACGGTGGATTATCTCTTTGGTTATAGCGCCACCGCCGGGGTGGTGCCGGACTTTGTGTGGGAGGAGGTGGCCCAGGTGTACGCCCTCGAGCCCGAGAACCAGACCTTTCTCAAAGCGCACAACCCCTGGGCCCTGCAGGCCATCGCCCAGCGGCTGCTGGAGGCCGCCGAACGGGGCCTCTGGCAGGCTCAGGAAAAGACGCTGGAGGCCTTGAAGGAAGCCCTGCTGGCCGGAGAAGCGGCAGCCGAGGCGTTGGGGGAGGCTTTGTGAACTACCCCTTTGCCGCCATCGTAGGACAGGAGCGGATGCGCCTGGCCCTTCTGCTGGCCGCCCTTGATCCCAGCCTCTCGGTGCTTTTGCAGGGCGAGAAAGGCAGCGCCAAAACCACCGCCGCTCGGGCCCTGGCCGAGCTTTTGCCCGAGGGGGCGCCCTTTGTGAACCTGCCCATCGGCGCTGGAGAGGAGCGGCTTCTGGGGGGGCTCGACCTGGACAAGGCCCTCGCGGGACAGCCCGCCCTAAAGCCCGGGCTTATCCACCAGGCCCACGGGGGGGTGCTCTACTGCGACGAGATTAACCTGCTGGCCCCCCACCTGACCGACGCCCTGCTGGACGTGGTAGCAAGCGGGGTGGGGCGACTGGAGCGGGAAGGGTTTAGCCTGGAGTACCCCGCCCGCTTCGTGCTCCTGGCCAGCATGAACCCGGAGGAGGGACGGCTCAGACCCCAGCTCTACGACCGCTTTGCCCTGAAGGTGGGGGTACAGGGACTCGCTGACCCCGCGGAACGCGCCCTGGCCCTGAAGCGCCGCCTAGCCTTTGAAGCCGACCCTGCCAGTTTCCGCGCCCAGTGGGCCGAGGCCCAGGAGGCGCTCCGGCTAAGGCTTGGGCGAGCCCGCTCGAGGCTGAGCGCGCTCGAGCTGGCGGAGGATCTACTCCTCGAGATCGGCCAGCGGGTGGCGGCCTTGGAGGTGGGCAGCCTCCGTGCCGACCTGGCCCTAGCCAAGGCCGCCCGGGCCCTAGCCGCCTGGGAGGAGCGGACAGAGGTGAGCTGGGCGGAGGTGGAGGCGGTCTGGCCCCTGGTGCTGCCGGAACACCCAAGCCCGCCCCCCAAGCCCCAGACCCCCCCTTCCCCGCCCGTGCCACCCGAGCCCGCCCCGGAACAGGTCTTCGCCCCTAAAACGCCCGCCCACGCCCTGCGGCTCGAGGGCCCCAGCCTGCGCCAGGGCCGAGGCCCGACCGCCCCCAGGGGCCCCCAGGTGCGGGCGGTGCCGGAACCGGAGCCGAGGCGGCTCGAGCTTCGAGCCTCGCTCCTTCACGCCGGGCTCAGAGGGGCCAGCCGGATCGAGCGGCAGGATCTGCATGAGCGAATCGAGCAAACCCAAAGCGGCCAGCGGCTTCTCCTGGTGGTGGACGCTAGCGGCTCCCTGGCCGCCGAGGCTCGCATAGCCTGGGCTAAAGGGGCTTTGCTCCGCTTGCTGGAAGAGGGCGCTGAAGAAGTGGGTCTCATCACCTTCCGCGGTGCCGAGGCCCGGCTGATCCTCCCCTTCACCCGCGACCTGGAAGCAGCAAAGCAGGCCCTAGAGCACCTGCCAACCGGAGGGCGCACCCCGCTGGCCGCGGCCCTGGCCCTAGCCCGCGAGCACCTGGACGAGCGCACCCGGCTGGTGCTGATCACCGACGGCCGGGCCAACCTGGCCCACCGGGGAGGCGACCCCTGGGCCGAGGCCCTGGAGGAGGCCCAGCGCATCACCCGCCCTGCGGCGGTGCTGGATGTGGAAGCGGGCCCCCACCCCCTGGGCCGGGCCCGGCATCTGGCCCAGGCCATGGGGGCCCGGTACGCCCGGCTCGACGACCTGAGCGACCACACTGTTCTGCTTCGCCTGGAGGAGGCCCGATGAACCTACCCCGCCTGGTGGTGGCTGCCCCCCACTCCGGGGCGGGCAAGACCACCCTCAGCCTGGTGCTGGCCGCGGCCTTCCAGGAGGGGGGCCGGACGGTGCAGCCCTACAAGGTGGGCCCGGACTACCTCGACCCCACCCACCTTACCCATCTGACCGGAAGAGCGGCGCGCAACCTGGACGGCTACTTCCTGGAAGGCCCCGAACTGCTGGAGGTCTTCCGCCGGGGGGCCCGCGGGGCCGACCTGGCCCTAGTGGAGGGGGTGATGGGCCTCTTCGACGGCCAGGATCCGCGGGGGCGGGTGGGCTCCACCGCCCAGGTGGCCAAGCTTCTAAGAGCCCCGGTGGTACTCTGCCTGGACGCCTCGGCCATGGCCGGCTCCATTGCCGCCCTGGTGCGCGGCTTCCGCGACCATGACCCCGAAGTCTGGCTGGGCGGGGTGGTGGCCAACCGGGTGGGCTCTGCGCGGCACGCCGCCCTGCTGGAAGAGGCCCTGCTCCCCCTGGGGGTACCTTTTCTAGGCTACCTGCCCAGCGAGCCAGATCTTAGCCTCCCTGAACGGCACCTGGGCCTGTATCGGGCCGACGAGGCCAGGCTGGAAAAAGCTGCGCTCCTGCGAGCCGCTCAGAATCTGAATCTGGAGAGGCTGCTCGCCCTGGCCCAAAGCGCCCTGCCCCTGCCCACCCTGCCCCACCGCCTGCCCGCGCCCGCCGAGCCCCCCAGGGTGCGGCTGGGGGTAGCCCAGGACGCCGCGTTTAGCTTCTACTACCCTGAGAACCTGGAGCTTTTGACCGGCTACGGGGCCGAACTGGTGCCCTTCAGCCCCCTGGAGGACGCCGACCTGCCGCCGGGGCTGGGAGGGCTGTACCTGGGTGGAGGCTACCCCGAGCTTTTCGCCAGGGAGCTCTCGGAAAACTGGAGGATGCGGGCGGCCCTGCGCCGCTTCCCGGGGCCCATCTACGCCGAGTGCGGGGGGCTAATGTACCTGAGCGAAGCCCTCCTCACCGAAGAGGGCCGCTTCGAGATGGTGGGCCTGGTGCCGGGCGCCTCGCGCATGCTAGGCCGACTGGTTTTGGGCTACCGCGAAGTGGAGGCCCTGGCCAACTCGCCCCTAGCTAAGCGGGGCTGGCGGGCCAAGGGGCACGAGTTTCACTACAGCGCCCGCGAGGTGATACCCCCGGCGGCCTGGCGGCTGGTGGCAGGAGGGGGCCTCGAGGGCTACGCTACGGGAAGCGTGCTGTCCAGCTACGTGCACCTCTACTTCCCCAGCCAGCCCCGGCTGGCAGAGCACTTCGTTCAGGAGGCCCTGGCTTGAGCATCCTGCTGGCCCTGCTGCTGGACTGGAGTCTGGGCGAGCCCCCGGCCCGGCTGCACCCGGTGGTCTGGATGGGCCGCTACCTGGGCTGGGCCGGGCGCGGCCTGCCAAAGCTCTCCGCTGCACGGGCTTTCTGGGCGGGGGGGCTGGCCTGGGGGCTGGGGGCCTTGCTCTTCGTCGGGGTTTATGCGTTCCTGGCCCGGTTGCTGGGGGGGCTGCCCTGGTGGCTAGAGGTGCCGCTAACCGCACTTCTGCTCAAGCCGCTTTTTGCCTTTCGAATGTTGCTGACGGAAGCTCGTGCGGTGGAAAAAGCCCTTCAGACAAGCCTCGAGGCAGGCCGGGCGCGCCTCTCCTTCCTGGTTAGCCGTAACACCCGTCAGCTAGATGAAGACCAGGTGCGGGAGAGCCTGCTCGAGTCCATCTCGGAAAATCTGTCCGACTCGGTGATAGCCCCCTTATTCTGGTATCTGCTGCTGGGCCTGCCGGGCGCCGCGCTTTACCGCTTCGCCAACACCGCGGATGCCATGTGGGGTTACCGGGGCGAGTGGGAGTGGGCCGGCAAATGGGCGGCCAGGGCCGACGACCTTATGAACCTGCTCCCGGCGCGCCTGACCGCCCTCCTGATCTGGGGGGTTGCGCCGATTTTTGCCCTCGGGCAGCTCCGGGCCGAGGCCCGCAAAACCCCCTCCCCCAACTCGGGCTGGCCCATGGCCGCGCTGGCCCTGGGCCTCGGGGTGCGCCTGGGCAAACCGGGGGTCTACGTGCTCAACCCCTCTTCCCCCTCCCCTTCGGCTGGCAACGTGCAACTCGGCCTGGCCCGGGTGGTGCAGGCGGGTTGGCTAGGGGGACTGCTCCTGGCCGGATTAGAGGTCTGGTTGCACTTTGTACTCGGCATTTCGAGGTGAAGCCCTAACATGATTGACGACGTCCTCAAGCCCATCCACGGCGGCACCGACAGCGGCCCGCCCCCGCGTTTCGACTTCTCCACCAACGCCAACGCCCTGGGGCCCGACCCCCATGCGCTGGCAGCCATCCAGGCCGCCGACCCGAGCCGCTATCCCGACCCCCTATACACCGAGCTTCACCAGGCCCTGGCCGCCCACCACGGGGTCAGCCCAGAGCAAATTGCCGTCGGGGGCGGCACCAGCGAGCTCATCCACCGGCTCACCCGCTGGCGCTACCTGCGAGGGCCCATGCTGATTCTGCCGCCCACCTTCAGCGAGTACGCACGGGCCGCCCAGCCTTCCGAGCTGCCCCTGCTCCAGGCCTCGAGCCCGTCCGAGTTTTTGCATCTGCTCCCGCGGGCCACCCTGGCCTTCCTGTGTGTGCCCAACAACCCCACCGGGGAGGTCTACGGGTTCCTGGGGGAGGCCGCCGCGATCGCCCAGCGCCACCCGGTCACCCTGGTGCTCGACCTGGCCTACTACCCCCTCAGCCAGAAACCCCCTCCCCTGCCCCCCACAGCCTGGCAGCTCCACAGCCCCAACAAGGCCCACGGCCTGACCGGGGTACGGGCGGGCTACCTGGTGGCCCCGGTGGATCTCACCCACCTCCGCCACATCGCCCCCTCCTGGGTGCTGGGGGTGCACGGCGAGGCCATGCTGCGGGCAGTGATACAGAGGCCCTCGCTCGACTGGGTGGCCCACACCCGCGAGGAGCTCTGGGGGCTGCGGTCGGCACTCGCGGCAGGGCTCAGAGACCTGGGCCTCGAGGTGCGTGAGAGCGTGGCGAATTTTTTGATGGTCAGGGTCGGCCAGGCCACCGCCGTGGCCCAAGCCCTGCGCGCCAGGGGCCTGCGGGTGCGCGACTGCACCAGCTTTGGGCTGCCGGAGTGGCTGCGCCTCTCGGCCCAGCGGCCCGAGGCCCAGGCGGAGCTTCTTTTGGCGCTGGAGGAAATCCTGCATGGGCAGGGGTAAAGCCATCATGGTGCAGGGCACCAGCAGCGGCGCCGGCAAGAGCTTTCTGGCCACCGCACTGTGTCGGTATTACGCCCGCCAGGGGCTCAAGGTCGCCCCCTTCAAGGCGCAAAACATGTCCAACAACGCGCGGGTGGTGGTCGGGGGTGAGATCGGCTCAGCCCAGTACTTTCAGGCCCTGGCCGCAGGGGTAACCCCGGAAGTGCGGATGAACCCGGTGCTGCTCAAGCCCGAGGCCGACCAGAAAAGCCAGGTGATTCTGCTGGGCCAGCCCCACCCCGAACTTTCCGGTCTGCCCTGGCGGGAGCGCAAGGCCCGGCTCTGGCCGGTGGTTAAGCAGACCCTGTACGAGCTTCTGTACGAGTACGACCTGCTGGTGATGGAGGGGGCCGGCAGCCCCGCCGAGATCAACCTCAGGGCCAGCGACATTGTGAACATGCGGGTGGCCCTCGAGGCCGAGGCCAGGGTCTTGCTCATCACCGACATTGACCGGGGCGGGGCCTTCGCGCACCTCTACGGCACCTACTTGCTGCTCGAGGAGGCCGAGCGGGCTTTGATCAGGGGATTCGTGCTCAACAAGTTTCGCGGCGATGCCCGCCTCCTAGCCCCCGGCCCCGAACAACTGCAAGCCCTGACCGGCGTGCCCACGGTGGCGGTTCTGCCCATGTGGCACGGCCACGGCCTCCCGGAGGAGGACGGCGTATTCGACGCCCGGAGGGTGGGTCGGGGTTTTCGTGTGGTCGTTGTGGTTTACCCGCGCATCTCCAACCTCGATGAGTTTGAGCCGCTCAAACACCTCCCCAACGTCGAGCTCTCCTGGGCGCGCAGACCCCAAGACCTTGTCGGGGCTGACCTGATCGTTCTGCCCGGCTCCAAGCACACCGTAAGCGACCTCGAGTGGCTGCGTCGGGAGGGGTTCGAAGCTCTTATCCGAAGGCATATTGAACAGGGAAAGCCGCTGCTGGGTATCTGTGGTGGGCTACAGATGCTGGGCCAGGCCATTCACGACCCACTGGGCATTGAGACGGCAGGGTTACACCGGGGTTTGGGCGCTTTATCTTTGTGCACCACCTTTACTCCCCAAAAGGTGCAGCGGCCCAGCAGCCTGGAGCTGTGCGGCCTGAGGGGTTTTTGGCAGGCCCTCGAGGGTCTGAAAATAGACGGTTACGAGATACACCACGGCCAGAGCGAGCGGCTTTTGGCCCAGGAAGGCAGCGTGCTGGGGCTCTACCTGCACGGTCTCTTCGAGAACCCAGAGGTGCTGCAGCGGCTGTTCGGGGTTCAGCCCACCGCCGGCGATGTGTTCAACCGGCTGGCCGATTTTGTGGGCCAGCATTCCGAAAAGGGCTTTTTGGAGGCTTTGGTTACCTGAAACTCTTCCGATCTGGACGCTTCCCTCGAGGCGATTTTCAAAGACGCAATCTCCTTTCTCCTGCTCCTGATGCGGGTGCTCAGGGTGGTATTTGCGTTTCCACAAATTTTGCGCTACTGAGAGCAGCCTCCCATTCAGCCTGGAAACTCGAAACCCAACTCAAGTTACGCAAGACTCAAGCAGCCGTGTCCAGGAAGGAATAGAGGTCATCTCGATTAAGGGTCAACTTGCGAGAAATGAGCCTGCGACGGAGTACAAATACTCCAGAATGGGTCTGAAGTTTGAGCCTTTGCAGGTAGTGGTAGGCCAACAGGCCAAAGGTCAGGTGGTGGGTGTAGGTTTGGATGTTGCGTTGTTGCACCCCCTGCCAGCCACACGCCTGCTTGAGGACTCGGAACACCTCCTCGATCTCAGCCCGGATTTTGTAGAGCTTTTTGACCATCTTCCACTCCAGTGAGGTATCGCTGGTCGCGTAGAACTTGCGCCCCCTACGAAAGACCTTGACCTCGATTCCGCCTTTGAGCTTACCGATGGAGTGCCAGTTGGGGTGAGTATAGCGGGTCTTGAGCGGCTTGCCATCCAGGTAGCGATTCTTCCTGAGTCGGGTGACAACGTGCCATCCCAAACGAAGCACCGTCTTGAGGACTTTCTGGCTGGCATACCAGGCATCGAACAAGACGGACTTCGGCGTTAGACCCCATGCCTTGGCTTGCCCGAGTAACTCAACAGCCAGATCGTGCTTGCTCTTGCCTTTGGTGTAGGGCAGAAAAGCCAGGGGGATGGTCTTCTTTCCATCACTCCAGCACAACAGAACTACACTCAACCCCAAGATGAATCCACCCGTTTTGGTGTCCAGCAGCTTGCCGACGCCTTCTAGCCCGAGGGTGTGTTTCTCCAGGATGGTGTCATCCAGGAGCAGATAACCGCCCTCCAGCTTCAACTTGTGCACCAAGTCCTTGTACAACGAACCCACATCACTGCTTTTGAGGGTTCGTTGGAACCAATCGTGGGAGATTGATTCGGCATGAAAGCCGTCTGCCAAACCGCTGCAACTTTGGTTATCGACCGAGACCAGCATTGCTTCCAAGTACGTCGCCAACGGGGTTATGCTCATCTGGGGGTCTCCTGTTCTGCCAGAAGGCCCCCATTCTATCGTCTTTTTGGCTGGGTTGCGTAACTTGAGACCCAAGTACCGGTGGGCCCACGCTTGGGTTCGTAACCTGCGTCTAGGCCCAGGCGCATTCTCGTTTTCGTGGGCAGCCACGTCTGTGAAGGCGCGATATGCAATTACAGCACTATTTGTGACTTTGATGCACCCTTCTAATTGCGACTGCAGGCTCTTATCATTTGCCTGAGCATCGTCGCTTCAACCCCTCACCCGGCGACAGCGGTTACCACCAGAATTGCTTTATTTGGCAAAAGGGGCACCAAACTAGCCAGCGCTGTCGCCACCCTTTCCCGCCAGGGGAGAGGGAAAGGGGAAAACGATAAAAGCCTCATTGCGGCTGGTCTCATAGAAATCTGGCCCTGGGATAATCCTGCATGACCCCTTTTTTGAATTCTTCGTAGCGGGCCTCTTCCACCAGCGCCACCGTCGAACCGCCAAAACCGGCCCCGGTCAGGCGGGCGCCCACCGCGCCGTGGCGCAGTTCGGCTTCTACAAGCTGGTCCAGCTCGGGAATGGAAACCTGGTAATCGTCGCGCAGCGAGGCATGCGAGGCCACCATCAGCTCGCCAAAGCGCCGGACGTTGCCCTGTTCCAGCGCCTGTACGCCATCCAGCACCCGCTGGTTTTCGGTTACCACGTGGCGGGCGCGGCGGTTGAGGGGCTCGGGCAGGGTGTGGATGCGGGGGAGGTCGGCGGGGGAAAGTTCGCGCAGCGACTGCACCCCCAGCAGGGCACAGGCCTGTTCGCACTCGCTGCGGCGGGTGTTGTAGCCCGACTCGGCCAGGCGGCGGGGTACGCTCGAGTCCACCACCGCCACCCGGTAGCCCTGGGGCAGGGGCACCAGCCTTGTGGTGAGGTCGCGGGTGTCCAGCAACAGCGCGTAGCCGGGCCGCCCCACCGACGAGGCCATCTGATCCATAATGCCGCAGCGCACCCCCACGTACTCCACCTCGGCTTGCTGGGCCAGCAGGGCAATCTGCACATCGTCCAAAGGTAGCTGATACAGTTCGCGCAAAGCCCGCAGGGTGGCCACCTCCAGCGCCGCCGAGCTGGAAAGCCCGCCGGTCATGGGCACCTCGCTATGCACATAGGCCCGCAAGCCCGGTACGGCGTGCCCGTGCTGGCGCAGCACCCACACACAGCCCGCCAGATAGTCCAGCCAGTCGCCTTGCTTGGGTTCGCCCAGCCCTCGGCTTTTGCGTTCCCGAAAGGTCTCCGCATAGACCTCGAGGCCCTCGGCAGGGGCGGCTTCAATGTAGGTCTGGTAGGAGAGGGGCGTGGGGAAGACAAAGCCCCCGTTGTAGTCGGTGTGTTCGCCCAGCAGGTTGACGCGGCCCGGCGCCGAGACGCGCACGGTGGGTTCAGTGCCGAAGATTTCCTTGAACGTGCTCATTCTTTGCTCCGTGGTGCGCTTTAAGTTGCGCCCGTATAAGGTTTAGAGATGAATCCAGGCTGCGCTAGAAAATCATGCTCCGGGTGCAATACCCGAATGATTTTTCGATCGTGCCATTATCCAAAACATAGGCGGGAGGCACTTAGCCCTCGAGCACCCCTGGGCGCGTGCGCCCAGCTACCTCGAGGGTGGGCCAGGTGGGGTCGTGGGTGAGGTTTTCCAGGCCGGTTTCGGTGAGCAGGAAGGTGTCCTCTACCTTGGCCCCCGGCAGGCTGGGGTTCCAGGCCAGGGCCATGCCGACCTCGAGGCGGGTGGGGTTGCCGGGACGGGCCAGCACCTCGCGGCTACGGTAGCCAGTCAGACCGCCCTGGTGGTGGTTTTCAAACTCCTCGGTGCGGCCAATGCGCCGGTAGGCCAAGCGCATCTGCTCCAGCACCTCGCCTAAGGTGGCCCCAGGCCGGGAGGCCTCCAGTGCAGCCGCCTCGACCTGGCAGATTTGCTCGTTGAGGCTGCGGGCCTCGGGGTGCCCAAAACTGCGCAGACGGCTCACGTTGGCAAAGAGGCCGTGTCGCCGCCCGCAGATAACCCCCATGAAGAGCCGCCCCAGGGGCCGCCGGGTGGGGATGGGGTGGCGGTAGCGGAAAAGCCGCTCCTCGCCGGCCACCAGCAGCACCAGGGGCTGTATGCCCTTGGAAAGGAGTTCCTCGCTGATGGCTCCGGCCAGGTCGTACTCGCTCCAGCCGGGGTCGGCAAAGCGAAGGCTTTCGCCCAGGGCCATGGCCGCCTCACGGCCCAGGGCACGGTAGCGCTCCTGCTCCGCGGGGGAGAGCACCAGCCGTAAAGGGGTGAGGTCGTGCTCGAGGTCGCTGGGCCCCTGGGGGGCCGGGGGGCTGTACCAGGGGTAGCGGTGTACCTCGAGGCCCGGCGTTTCCTCGTCGAGGAGCCGCCCCGCCTCGATTTGCGAGGCATGCAGACGCACCGTTTCGGGGGTCACCTCGAGCCAGGCCGCTACCGGGCGAAAGGTGACCACGGTATTGTCGCCGCCCCCGGTGAGCCAGGCAAAGTTCTCCGGTTGCTGCACAAAAAAGCGCTCGAGGCCCTGGTTTTCCATCCAGGCACGCAGACGGGCCAGTGCAAAAGGGTTCATATCTCAGCCTACCGCCTTTTTGTTACATGAGCCTGTAGCAAGTCCAGAGTCCATGATCTATAGCCGATGGTCTACGGTGAATCTGAAGGCCGCTACATCAGAGTCATCTGGACCATTGGCGGCTAACAACCCCTGGCCTCCGCCAAAAGCCCATGAGCCTCATGGAAGGCCCGCTGCAACTATATCTCCACCTCCCGCAGCACCTTGGCGGTTTCCTCGGGCAGGGCGTCCATGGCAAAGGTGCCGGCGGCAATCTCGGTGCCGGCCAGGTATTTGAGTTTGTCGGCGGTGCGCAGGGCGGGGTAGAACTCCACATGGAAATGGAAAATGGCCTCGGCTCCTTTGGGCGCAGCGTGCAGGGCCATCACGTAGGGCATGGGTTTGTGGAAGAGGTTATCCAGCTTTTGCACCACCTGGCCCAGCATCCGGGCGAAGCTCTGGGTTTCGGCCTGGCTGAAGGTCCACAGGCCGGGGTGGAACCGCTTGGGGAAGACCAGCACCTCGTAGGGGTAGCGGGCGTAGGGGGGGACGCAGGCCAGGGTGTGTTCGTCCTCGAGCACGGTGTAAGGGCCTAAGTGGGGCATCAGGTTCAGCAACACCGGGCTTTTCTGGAAAGCCTCGAGCTCCTTTTGCAGGATGGGCGGAACCCAGGGGTAGGCGTAAATCTGCCCGTGGGGGTGGTGCAGCGTCACTCCCATCTGCTCGCCCCGGTTCTCGAAGGGCATCACGTACTGGATGTGTTCGCGGGCGTAGAGGTCGCGGTAGCGGTCGGCCCAGACCTGCACCAAAAGCTCGCGCCGCTCGGGGCTGAGCGAGGCGATGCTGCCGCTGTGCTCGGGGGTGTAGACCACCACCTCGCAGTCGCCCCTGGCATCGCGGGTGGGGATGGCAAGGCCCTGGGGAGGTTCTCCTGCGTGGGGCGAGAGCGAGGGCCAGCGGTTTTGAAAGACGGCAATCTCGAAATCCTCAAAGGGGATTTCGGTGGGAAAGCCGCCGGGCTTGCTGGGGGCCAGGGGGTCGTATTCCCTGGGGGGCAGAAAGGTGCGGCCCTGGCGGCTGGCGGCAAACACCACCCACTCCTGCCGCAGGGGATGCCAGCGGGCGTGGGACTGGGCCTGGCCGGTGTTTTCTCCCTCCTCGAGGGCGGGCAGGGTGTGGGGCGCCAGCCCATACAGGTAGAGCAGGCGGCCATCTTTTTTGGGATAGGTGCGTTTGTGCATCATAACCTCAAAGGTCGGTGGCGTAGATAGATTGTTGCGATACAGGTGTGCTTGGTCTGATTCCGCCCTATCTGGGGTACCGACTACAGCCAGCTCGAGAAATCCACCTCGCGCTCGCCGATTTTGAAGCTGTAGGGGCCGGTTTGCTCGATGCTAGGGGTGGCCTCGAGCCAGGCCCTGAGCTGCTCCCGCTCCTCAGCGTCCAGCCATTCGGGGGGGTCGGAGGTAGCCTTGAAGCCCGAAACCAGTGCCAGGTCTTGTAGCACCGCGCGCTGCGCCGGGGTCAGCAGGTTGTAGCGGGTGCGGAAGTAGGCCACATCGGGGTCGGTATGTACCAGGGGTTTCAGCCAGAGCCGGTGCAGGCTGGTTCGCAGGGCGTTGTAGGCGCTGGGGCCGGTGGGGTCGTGCAGGAACACCCGCCGGTCTTCGTTGTCCCAGTAAGGGGCCACATCCGGCCCAATGCGAAGTCCATCCACCAGCCCCAGCGAGGCGATAATGGGCGCTCCACAGGCCAGAATGTACACATCGTCGCCGGCGGCCTCGCGGAGGATGCGCAGCGCCTCGCGGTAGGCGTCCTCGCGCGACTCCCCGCCTGATCTTTTACCTGGCAGGGCGGCGGCGAACAAGAAGTCGAGCTTCAGGTAGCGGTAGCCCCAGCTCCGCACCGTCTGGATCAGGCTGCGCAGCCAGTACTGCACCGCCGGTAGGGTTACGTCCAGTGCGTAGTAGCCGCCCCAGTTGCTGCCTGCCGAGACCAGCTCGCCCTGCTCGTCGCGCAGGAACCAGTCGGGGTGTTCCTTGAACAGGCTGGAGCTGGGCCGGGCAATAAAGGGGGCCAGCCAGAGGCCGGGGGTCAGACCCTGGCTCTGGGCCCTGAGCGCAATGGCGCTCATGCCGGAGGGGAACTTGTGGTTGGGCTCCCAGTCGCCCATGTTCTGCTGCCAGCCGTCGTCTACCTGAAACACCTCGAAGGGCAGCCCCTGCAAACCGGCAATGGTCTGGAGCAGCTGGCCTTCGGAGATGTCGCTGTAGTAGCTATACCAGCTGCACCACACCCGGGGGGCGGCCTGCGGGGCCCGCACCCCCAGGGTGGTGGCGAGGAGTTCGGCGTAGCGGTTCAGAACCTGCGGGGCTTCGCCATAGGCCAGAAACCACTGCATCTCGTGATCGCAGGTGCCCTTCAGGCTCAGGCGGTCGGCCTCGATGCGGGCGCCGGGCCGCAAGGCGCCCAGCAGGAGCATCCGCCCGTCGTAGCCCTCGAGGCCCCCCAGGCCACTACCGCCGTGGACGGGCGAGAGGGCGTAGGCGGGGTCGTCGCACTGGGGGCGGCGTTCGGGCGGCAGGATGGGCCGGGGGTTTTCCTTGAGGCTGACCCAGGCGGCCTCGCTCCAGCTCTGCCAGCCGTGCTTGAAAAACAGGGTGCGGCCAAAAGGGTGACCAATCTGGACGTGCTTGCCGTGCAACAGATAGCCGCCCAGGGTCTCCTCGAGCTTGCCCGCACTAATGTGGAAGTCATAGCCCTGAATCTGCATGCTTACCCCTCTTTCCAGATGCAGAAATTATAGGCCTCGAGGGTGGGGCCACCTATCAGGAACCGAGCGCCTGCGGGGGCGGGGGCGGGTTGGGGCTGGCCCGTGTAGTTGAAGGCGAAAACCCAGTCACCGCGCCGACGAATACGCACGCCCTCGGGTACGGGGTGAACCGGCAAACCCAGGCCTTGGGCCAGGGAGCCCAGGTAGCTTTGCAGGAAACCCTGGCCCGGCCAGAAGGCCAGGTAGTGGTGGTTCTGGTGCTGGTACAAGGCGCCCTTGCCATCGCCAAAGGTGGCCTGGGGGGGCAGCTCCGATTCAACCCACTCCCGCCACACCTCGGCTGGCCACTCCTGGCCGTTCCAGCGCACCGGCTCGGACAGCCCAGGGCGGGTGCTCTCCACCCGCGTCACCCTGAGCGGCAGTAAATCCTGCAAGCGCCCCGGCGGTAGGGTGGGTGGAATGCCCAGATGCTCGGTTTTAGAACCGCTCCGGGGGCCCCACACCACCACACCCTGGGCGTGGCGGAAGGCTTCCAGGGCGGCCTCGGAGACCATGGGCAGGCTGGGCACCACCACCAGCCGGTAAGGCTCCAGGCGGGCCCCAGGGGGCACAAAGTCTACGTCCAGGCCCAGCCCGCGCAGCGCTTTGTAAAACACCCAGACCAGGTCGCGGTACACAAACGCCCTGCCCTGGGGCTGAATCCGGTAGACCCAGTCGGCCTCGTAGTCGAAGACCAGCGCCACCGGGGCGGGGCTGCTTTGGGGCAGGGGGCCCAGGTTCTGGAGCTCCTCGGCCACCCGTGCGGCTTCAAAGAAGCCCACATCCGGCTCAAAGTCGGGGCGGTTGAGGCCGGCGTGGAACTGCTCCTGCGCCTTGGGAAACTGCCGCCAGCGGAAGTAGCTCACCACCTCGGCCCCGTGGGCCAGCGCCTCCCAGGTCCACAGCCGCACCATGCCGGGCGCGGGGGAGGGGTTGTGGTGGGCCCAGTTCACCGGCCCCGGCTGCTGCTCCATCACCCACCAGCGGGGCTTTACCCCGCGGTAGAGGTCGTGGTGGAAGGCGGCCATGTCGGGGTGGCCGGTGCGGGCGTAGCGGACTTTTTCGGCTTCGGTGCAGGGCAGTACGTCCATATCGGTAAAGCCCAGGGGGTAGCTGTCCCACCCGGCGATGTCTAAGTCCTGGGCCAGCTTGAAGTGGTCGAAGTCCGGGGTGTAGCCCATGAAGTTGTGCACGATAAAGCGCCCCGGCGAGTGGGCCCGCAGAATTTCCACCTGCATCCGGTTGAAGCTGGCTACCTGCTCGGAGCTGAAGCGGTAGAACTCGAGCCAGTGGGCGGGGTTGGCCTCGGTAACGGTCTGGTGGGGGAGGTCAATTTCGGCAAAGGAGCGGTACTCCATGCTCCAGAAAACGTTGCCCCAGGCCTCGTTCAGCGCCTCGATGCGCTGGTAGCGGGCCTGGAGCCACAGCCTAAAAGCCCGCAGGTCTTCGGGGCCAAAGCTGCGGGTGGTGTCGTGGCAGCCGTACTCGTTGTCGGTCTGCCAGCCCGCTACGTGGGGGTTCTGGCCGTAGCGCCGGGCCAGCAGGGTCACGATGCGGCGGGCCTCCTCGCGGTAGACCCGGCTGCTGAAGCTGTAGTGGCGGCGCGAGCCAAAGCCGCGCACCCGGCCCTCCCTGTCCACCGCCAGGATCTCGGGGTGGCGGTCTATGAGCCACTTGGGCGGGGTGGCGGTAGGGGTGCCCAGCACCACTTTGAGCCCGGCTTTGCCCAGGGTTTCGATGGCCTCATCCAGCCAGGCCCAGTCGAAGAGTCCGGGCTCGGGCTCGAGGCGGCTCCAGGCAAACTCGCCGATGCGCACGTAGCTGAGGCCCAGCGCACGCATGCGCCGGGCATCCTCGGCCCAGCGTTCGCGGGGCCAGTGTTCGGGGTAGTAGCAGACTCCTAGCATAGGTTGAAAGGTGGGCTCGAGGGTACATCAGGGGGGTTTGTGCTCGGAGGGTTTCGTTTGAAGCCTGAGAGGCAGCGTTGGTGGGGGTGTGGACGGGTCAGTTTGGCGAAGTGCTGAGCGAATCCGAGAACAAACCGACCGATTGGGCGCTCAGTCTTTCACCCCTCCCGCCGTGATGCCTGCAATGAAGTACCGCTGCAGGAACAGGAACAAAATCAGGAAAGGCAGCGTGGTCATCACGGCCCCCACCATGATGCCTCCCCACGAAACCCGCGTCAGCCCAATCAGGGAGCCCAGTGCCACCGGAGCGGTTTGCATGGCCCGATCCGAGAGCACCAGCAAGGGCCACAGATAGTCGTTCCAGGAGGCCAGGAACAGGATAATGGCCAGGGCTGCCATGGCCGGAAGTACCAGCGGCACGGCTATGCGGAAGAAGATGCGAAACTCGCCCGCCCCGTCTATGCGGGCCGCTTCCAGCAGGCTTTGCGGCACACTCAGGAAGTTCTGCCGCATGAAAAACACCCCCAGGCTGTTGGCCAGCGAGGGCAGAATCACCGCCCAGTAGGTGTTGGTCAGGCGGAAGTCGAAGGTTATGGCCTCACGCAGCGCCGGTACGCCCCACACCAGGTAAGCCAGCCCGGCCACCCCGTAGCCGACCCAGGCCAGCCGCCCCAGGGTGGGCGAGAATTTCAACCAGGCCAAAAGGGCCGCAATCCCGCCAAACACCGCCATCCCGATCAGGATGGCCAGCAGGGTTTTGGCCTCGCGGGCTACCAGAATGAACTGCGGAATCACCACCGCGAAATAGGGGATGGTCAGGGTGGCAATCACCAGCGAGAACACCACCCCCTTGCCCCAGAAATCGAAGCGGGCAAAGGCATAGCCGGCCAGGCTGGTCAAAAAGATCGAGAGAATGGTGTAGATACCTGCGACCATGATGCTGTTGAAGAGGGTTCGCAGGAAGTTGGTGTCGGCTTGCAGGCTTTGCAGGTTGACGGCAAACTGATTGCCCGGCAAGACCGGCGTGGGGGTGCTGAAGATGGCAATCTCGGGGTGGGTGGAGAACACAAACATCAGCCACAGCGGGGCCAGCCACAACAGCGCCAGGGGCGTCAGGAACAGGTGCAGCCAGAAACTACGCCACCACAGCCGCCGCTTCACGATTCCCTCCCAAAAAGCCTTAGCTGGATGATGGAGAAGACCAGCGCCAGCAGGGTGATGGCGTAGGCGATGGTGGAGGCGTAGCCAAAATTGATGTTCTGGAAGCCCTGGCGGTACAGATAAACCCCCAGGGTGGTGGTGGCGGTGCCGGGGCCGCCGTTGGTGATGAGCCAGGGCTCGGTGAAGAGCTGCAAGGTGCCGATGATCGAGAGCACCAGGCAAAAGAGCAAGACCGGGCGCAGGCTGGGCACGGTAATGCGCCAGAACTGTTGCCAGGGGCTGGCCCCGTCAATCTCGGCGGCCTCGTAGATGTCTTTGGGGATGCTTTGCAGCCCGGCCAGGATGATGATGGCGTTGTAGCCGGTCCAGCGCCAGGTAAGGGTGATGATGATGACGGCCATAGCGCCCACGGGGTCGAAGATCCAGTTGAGCTGTGTACCCAGGGCTGCATTGACCGCGCCATTCTGATTAAAAAGCAGGCGAAACACCGCCGAGTAGGCCACCGCCCCCACCACCACCGGCGCAAAAAAAGCAAAGCGAAAAAAGCCTCTGGCCCGCAGCAGTTGTGAGTTGAGCGCAACCGCCAGCACGGTTGCCAGGGCCAGCATGAGGGGTACCTGGATGACCAGAATCAGCACCGTGTTGCGCAGGGCGTCCCAAAAAGCCGCATCGCCCAGGATGCGGCCCCAGTTGACGCTGAGGTTCCAGACCGGCGGGGAGACCCGGGTGTTCTGGAACGAGAGCAACAGCGACTCGAGGATCGGCCAGGCCCAGAACAGGGCGAAAATCGCCAGGTAAGGACTCAGAAAAAGATAAGGGGTCGCGCTACGTTTCACGCGTCCTCCCGTACGCCAGTAGGTGTTGCCGGGCAGTACGCGGCTTCTTCCCGTACGGCAGTAGGTGTTGCCGGGCAGTACGCGGCTTCTTCCCGGCCAAAAGTCTGGTTGATAGGTTGCATCTCACAGGATGCTCCAAAGGGATTCTGCTGTTATAAAAGTTTGGGGGTGGGGTTGCCCCCACCCCCACAAAGCGCTTAGCGTGCGATGGGCAGACCGGTGGCCTGCGAGATTTGCTGGGCGGCAGCGTCCAGGGCTGCTTTGGCGTTGGGGAAGCGCCCGGCTACGTAGTCGGCCTGGGTCTTGACCATGATGGCGCGGGCTTCCTGGAAGAACTGGGTGCCACGGGCCGCCGGTACGCTACCCAGGGTGCCCAGAATCTGTTGCCAGATGCGCTGGTTGCCCCAGTAGGCCTGGGGTTGGGCCACATAGGGGTCGCGGGTGGCAGCCAGGAGCGAGGGTACCAGCCCGTACTGCTTGAGCATGGTGACCTGGCCTTCGGTGGTGCCCAGGGCGTAGCGGACAAAAGCCCAGGCCGCCTCTTTGTTGCGCGAGGAGGCCGGAATGGCCAGGGCAGAGCCGCCCAGGTTGGCCGCGCGAACCCCGCCTGCACGCGAAGCAGGCATCAGGTACACCCCCCACTTGCCGCTCTGGTCGGGGGCGTTGGAGCGGATGGTGCCTTCGTACCAGGCCCCGAACATGCTGGTGGCCACTGTGCCGGCCTTGAAGGCCTGGATCTGCTCGTTCCAGCCGCCCTGCATCACGATTCCGGCGTCAATGAGTTTTTTGACCGTCTCGAGGGCGGTCACGCAGCCGGGCTGGTTCACCGTTACGGCGCTGGCTTCGTTGTTGAAGTAGAAGCAACCGTTCTGGTTGGCCAGCATACGGAACCATTCGTCGTCCTGGCCGTTGGCAATGACCCCCACCTTGACCCGGTTGTTGGTGGCCTGGGCAATCTTTTTCCCCGCGGCGATGAAGTCGTCCCAGGTGCGGATGGTGGCGGGGTTGACCCCGGCCTGGCTATAGATGTCGCGCCGGTAGAACATCACCACCGGGCCGGAGTCCCAGGGCATGGCAAAAACCTTGTTGCCCACGGTCAGTTCGGTCCACTTGAAGGCGGGGAACTGGTTACGCAGGGTCGAGGCGGCGGGTTGCAGGGTGTTCAGGTCGGTGAAGCAGTTGGGGAAGCGGGCCCAGAACACCTCGGCTTCGTTGTTTTCGATGGAGTATACGTCGGGCAGGTCGCCGCCGCCCGCCGCACAGCCAGCCAGGCCGCGGTCGTAGGTGGCCTGGTTGCCGATGTCGAGTACCGTGACCTTGACATTGGGGAAGAGCTTGTTGAAGCCGGGGATGTTGGCCTCCAGCGCCTTGGCGGCGATGTCCCAGCTCCACACGGTAATCTCGCCGCGCAGGTTGGGGTTCCCCTGCAATTGTTGGGCCGAGGCCACCGTAAGGGCCAGGGCCGCGCCAAAAACCAGTAGACGTTTCATGTATCCCTCCTTAGATACCCGCCTTTTCCGGGGCTCCTGCCCTGGGCAAAACGAACTGTGGCCCGTGAGCGTAGGAGCGATTAACTTTCCCCGTCAAGGTTCCAGGCGAGTCTAAGGGTGGAGTTCTGAACTTGTCAATAGTTATGGATACTTTCGCAAGGTTTCGAAAGTATTTACCCATCTCGAGCGGCCAGGGCCACCTCGAGGCCCCGCTGCCTTAGTGCCAGCAGGTCTTCGCTTTTGGCCTTGCGGTCGGTAATGAGCAGGTGAGCGGCCTCCAGCGGCCCGATGCGGGCGGCGGCCACCTGCATCAGCTTGCTGTGGTCGGCCAGCACAATGGTCTCGCGGGCGGCCTCCATCATGGCCCGCTTGATCTCGGCCTCTTGCAGGTTGGTGTTGGTGAAGCCCTTGTCGGGGTGAACCCCGTTGCAGCCAATAAAGGCTTTGTCGGCATTAATCTCCTGGAGCAGGAGCGTACCGTAGGGGTTCACCAGCGAGTGCTGCAAAGGCCGCAGAGTGCCCCCCGTGACGATGACCGTGATGCCCGGATGCGACTCCAGGAGCAGTGCAATGTTGAGCCCGCTGGTAATCACCACCACATTCCGTAGCGAGGACGGAAGGGCCTTAGCCAGCTCGGTGGTGGTGCTGCCCACATCCAGAATGATGGTCTCGCCATCGCGCACCAGTGCGGCGGCGTGATGGCCGATGCGCTCTTTCTCTCGGGCGTGTACCTGCCGGGTTTCCTCCAGCGGCAGCTCAAAGCGTTTGGTCTCCGCCGGAACCGCGCCCCCCCGCGTACGGCGCAGCAGGCCCCGCTGCTCCAGATACTCCAGGTCGGTGCGGATGGTAACGGTAGAAACCCCGAAGTGTTCGGCCAGCTGGCGCACCTGCAACCGGCCATCGCGGTGCAGCACCTCCAGGATTTCCTGGTGGCGAAAGGTGGCCTCGAGGGAGGGCATAACGCAAGCATACGAAAGTTTGCAAAGGTGTGCAAATTACAAAAACCCGTACCGGCTCGACCTGTGATCTTGTTTGCTATCTTTGCTTGAACACTTTGCATACTTCGGGAGTGATGAGGTAAGGAGCAGGGAATAGGCGTCGGAGACCCACTGCTTACCTCCTACCACCTACTTCCACTTGTTTACATGTTGAAAGTTGGCTATCCGCTCGATTGTTGAAATTACTCTTCCTCCAGCAAGAGCGGCAAAAACACCGTGAAGCGGGTCTCGCCGGGTCGGCTGGCGACCCGAATCTCGCCCCCGTGGGCCTCGGCAATCTGCTTGGCAATGGCCAGCCCCAGCCCAGTGCCGCCCTCGGGGCCCCTGGCAAACCGCGTGAAGAGCCGGGGCAGCACCTCGGGGGCGATGCCCGGCCCGCGGTCCACAATGGCAAAAGCGGCCCAGGGCTGCTTGGGTGGTTTCATCTCGGGGGTGGAGGTGGTGCGAAGCTCGTCGGCGGACTCGTAGGGGTCGGGGGGGTTGTCGGTGGGTTCCTTGACCATCCAGACCCGCACCTGCACCTTTTCGGGGGCACCGGCAGCCCGTATTGCGTTGGCGATAAGGTTTCGTGCGAGCTGCAAGAGGCGGTCGGGGTCGCCCAGCACCTCGGGAAACTCGGCGGGCATCTTGAGCACCACGCCGGGATACTCGCCCACAGCCTGGCGCAGCAGGTCGCCCAGGTTGACGATGTGGGCATTCACGCTACGCTCGGCCTCGCCCCGGGCCAGGGCCAGCAGGTCCTGCACCATGCGGGCGGTGTGGGCGGCAATTTTGCGGGCCCGCTCGAGCATCTCGGTATCGCTGGGGTTGCGGCTGAGGCGCTCGAGGTAGCCGTTCAGCGAGGTCAGGGGGGTGCGAAGTTCGTGCGAAACCTCGGCCAGAAAGGCCCGTTCGCGGGCCTGGGCCTCGCGCAGCTCGCCCAGCAGGTCGTTGACCTTCTCCACCATTACCCCCAGGTCGTCCTTGGGGCCGGTGTAGTGGATGGGCTCGAGGTTGCGCGGGCCGCGCTTGTCCACCTCGGAGGCCGCCCGGTGCAGCGGAATGAGCGAAAGACGGGCCGCCAGCACAATCAGGAGGGCGCCCAGGGGCAGCAGAAAGGCCATCCCCTGAATCAGGGTGTTGCGCACCGTAACCGAAATACTCTCGATATAGCGGGTATCCTGACTGACCGCTACCACCGCCCCCGGGATTTCCTGATAGGCGGCCATATAGCCAGGGGCGTAATAGGGCTTGGCGGTGCTGCTGGCCGCACGGATATAGTTTTTGGGTACTTTCTGGTCAAAGTCAGGGCTGGGTGCAATCAGGAGCTGCCCACCCGAACTGTAAAAGCTCACGTTTACCGGGCCCGAGCGGGGCAGGCTGATCTCCCCGGCGCGGCCCGAGGCATAGAGCTGGGCTACCTCGTTCACGTAGCGCAACAGGGTACGCTCGACCTGCCCGTACAGACCGAAATTGATGCTGTAGACGGCAATGGTCAGGGTCAAGGCCAGAATCAGCACCCACAGGATCGTATAAGCCAGGATCAGTCGGGTGCGGAAGGACATATTGAGCTCTTCACAGACATGGCCGCCCATCCCGGCGGCCACTGTTCTGTCCAGGACAAAGCTTTCCCATATCCAGATGGCTCAAAATTTGTGAAGAGCGCTCTAAGCCGCGGAGATGGGCCATAAGGGCCATGTTGTTTGCGCTTAGCGCCGAACCCTCTTGGCACGCCACCAGGCGCTCACTCGGCTTCACGCTGGCGCAGGGCGTAACCCACCCCCCGCACGGTACGCAGGTAGCCATAGGCCCCGGCCTCGCGTAGCTTGGAGCGCAGGTTGGCAATGTGGACGTCTACTACGTTGGAGTCGCGCTCGAGCTGGCGTCCCCACAGATGCTCCTCGATCTCCTGGCGGCTAAACACCTTGCCGGCGCGGCTCACGAGGAGCGAGAGCAACTCGAACTCCTTGGGCGAGAGGCGCAGTTCCTGCCCGTCGAAGAGCACCTGGCGTTTGGCCAGATGCACTTCCAGGCCCCCCACACTGATCTGCTCGCCCCCCTCGCGGTGGCGCAGCTGCACCTGGATGCGGGCCAGTAGCTCGGCGGGGTGGAAGGGCTTTACGATGTAGTCATCGGCTCCGTCGGAGAGCAGGCTGACCTTGCGCTCGACCGCATCGGCAGCGGTCAGGACAATGATGGGCACTTCGTAGCCGGCCCGAATGCGGCGGGCCACCTCGCCCCCGTCCAAATCCGGCAAGCCCAGGTCGAGAATGACCAGATCGGGCACCGCTTCGCGCAGGCGCACCAGGCCCGGCATGCCCCCTGGGGCCCAGTCTACGGTGTAGCCGGCCTCGCCAAGCTCGAGCTGCAAGAGGTGAGCAATTTCGGGGTCGTCTTCAATCAGCAGAATGCGTTTCATCGAACCTCCGGCAAGACGCGCCCATTGGGCAGGTTCAGACGGTATGTACGGGTCAAAAGCTCGTTCAGACTAACACGTTCGCCCTGGATCATCAGTGCGATATCCCCCCGGGGGGTGGTGATTCCATTGTACGGGGGGCGGTAGCCTCCATCCACCCGGAACAGCACCCGAACCTCCCGGTTGGCGGGGGCGGGCAGCTTGCTTTGCAAAACCAGGTTGCGTTCATCCACCTGCCAGACCACATACACCGTGAGTAAATCGGGGGACACCACCCGAATCTCGCTTCCCGATGGAATGTAGGGGAGGTTGGGCAGCGGTGCAAGTGCTAATACAAAGGCCAATAGAAGACTGCGCATGGTCACACCACTATGCAAGGCTCCCTGAAAAGGCGCATGGGATTCCGATAAAGGGCATTTTAACCTGATAGAGCGGGGTGGGTGCGGTTCTCAGAATCAAGGGGTGCTCCCTGTGCGCTTGATTGCGTTCAATGCCAGGCAATTCCAGCTTCAATGCTAGTGCAAATACCAGCCCCTAAAGTTTAGCATTTCTTTAGGTGTGAAAGAATGCCTGTGTCACGCCCTTTGGTTACTTCCCCCCTTTGAAGCCCTGAACCGTTCGTAGCCCCTGCAACAGCCCTCCTCCGGGGCCTCGCGGTTGATGGCTGTTATGTCGGCTACGAAATCCTGTGAAGCGGAGCCCCAATGTTTTTCGGTAACGCTTGCATACAGGCCAGCCCCCACCAGCCCCGCAAGGGCGGCCCCTCGGGCCGGGCCTTACTCGATGGGGGTGCGGGTCAATGGCAGGGCCAACGTACTACCCAGAACGCTCTTCGCGAATCTCGAGCCATCCGACCTCAAGGAAGCCCTATCCCGAACAGAACAGTGGTCATCGGAAAACTCGAAACCCAAGTACCCGTTGGGGTGCGCAACCTGCATCTGGCTCAGACGCATTCTCGTTTTCGCGGGCAACAACGTTGGTGAAGGTCGGGATATGTCTTCAGGGTGCCTTCAGAATTTTGTCCTAAGCTAAACCAGTGAACGTTGCGCTCCTACGATGGCTGTCTATAGGCTTGTTGTGTGGCATTGCCTACGCCCAAAGACCCGTAGAAATTTCTTTCTGGCACACGTTGGACTCTCCTGGGCGGGAGGCGCTGGAAAAAATTGTGGGCGAGTTCAATGGCCGCCAGCGGGAGTACCGCATTGCAGCGCAGTACGTGGGCGACCTGCGCGAAGGGGGCCTCAAGCTCACCTCGGCCATCCGGGCAGGTAATCCACCCCAGCTTTACTATGGCGAGGTCTCGTTTGTCAGCCGGGCCGTGCAGGAGAACCTGGCCCTGCCGCTGGACGAATACCTGGGTAATCTGCCCACCGATTTCTATCCGGGGTTGCTCGAGACCGGGCGCTTTCGGGGCCGAACCTATGCCTTGCCGGTGGAGCTGCACCTGCCGGTGCTGTTTTTTAATGCCGACCAGATGGCGGCCCGCCGCCAGAGTCCGCCCCAGACCTGGGAAGCCCTGGCCGCAGTGGCCGAGCAACTGACCACTCGAGCAGCCCGCGGTTTTACCATCCTGAGCGACATTTACAGCTTCAATGCGGTAGTGATGAGCCGGGGTGGGCAACTGGTGCGCGATGGACGTCCCAACTTCACCGATGCCAGGGTGGTGCAGAGCCTCGAGTATTTGCAAAGCCTGGTGCGTGCGGGGAGTGCCCAGAGCCGTAACATCGCCGAGGCCCAGTTTGCCCTGGTGGACTTTGTGCGTACCAAAACCTTTATGGGTATCGCGCCGGTAACGGTCTGGCCGGTGCTGGAAAACCGCACCCCCATTCCCTTCCGCCTGGGGGTGGCTCCCGTGCCCCGCACACCCGACGGCAAGCTGCCGCTGGCCGGGGGGAATCTGATGGTGTTGCGCGGGGCCAGCGAGGCCCAGGCCAGAGGGGTGGTGGCCCTGTGGCGCTACTGGATGGAGCCTGCCAGCATGGCCGAGTGGGTCAAGGCCACCTACTGCCTGCCCATGCGCCGCGCGGCCCAGCCTTTGCTAGAGGATTTCTACCGTGAAGACCCCCGCCGCCGGGTGGCCTTTAGCGGCCTCGAGCAGGCGGCCTCCTGGGCACAGGACCCCGAAGTGACCCTCTGGTACAGCTTCCTGGAAGATGCCCTCGAGCGTGTCCTGAAGGGCAATGCCAACCCCCGCCAGGCCCTCGAGGAGGCCCAGCGTAGGGCCTTGGCAGTGGAGCGCCGCTGAGAGCCTATAGCCGGGTGGTAGTATTGCGCCGTCCTTCAGCTATGGCTTGCCGGGTGTAGGGCAGACCCCGGTGGTTACGCCAAAAGATGCGGCTGGTTAGCTCGGCCAGGCCCCAGGCCAACAGGGCTGTGCCGAGTAGCACCCCCCAGAGCAGCAGGGGCAGCGGAACCAGATCCAGCGCAAGAATACTGGCGGGGAGCATGCCTACCAGGAACTGTACGGCCATCCCCAGCAGCACCGCGCCGTGAAGCCAGAGGTTGGGCAGGGGAAACAGGTGGGTGTGGCGGGCGGGGTAGGCAAAGAAAAGCTGTCCAATAGCCATGAAGTGGAAGGTAGCGCTGCGGGTGGCCTCGAGGCTATACCCCCAGCGCGGCAGCAAGCCCAAAAGCCCCAGTGCGCACAGCGCCTTGATGATTCCGCTCACCAGCACAAAGCGCAGGGAAGGGCCATCCAGCAAGGGGGCCTTGGGAGGCCGGGGCGGGTGCTGCATGACGCTGGGGTTTTTGTCCAGGGTGAGCGAGAGGGCGGGCAGGCCATCGGTAATCAGATTAATCCACAGGATTTGCACCGCCGTGAGGGGGAGCAGCAGGGCTCCGGTGGCATCCCGCAGGTTCAGGAGGGCCGCAGCCAGGGCCCCAATGGCCACTACCAGCACTTCCGAGAGGTTGGTGGAGAACAGGAAGCGAATGAATTTCTGGATGTTCTCGTAGATGTTGCGCCCTTCCTCGATGGCGGTTACGATGGTGGCGAAATTGTCGTCCAGTAAGACCAGGTCGGCCACCTCGCGACTCACGTCCGAGCCGCGCTGTCCCATCGCCACGCCCACATCGGCGCGTTTGAGGGCGGGGGCATCGTTCACGCCGTCGCCGGTCATGGCCACCACTTCGCCGCTGGACTGGAGCAATTCCACCAGCTTGAGCTTGTGCTGGGGCGAGACCCGGGCAAACACATTGACCTCGCGCACCGCCTGGGCCAGGGCCTGGGGGGTGTAGTCTTCCAGGTCGCTACCGGTGATGACGCGTTCGCCGGGAATGCCGATCTGGTGGGCGATGGCCAGGGCTGTGGCAGGGTGGTCGCCGGTGACCATCAAGACCCGGATGCCCGCTGCCTGGGCTTTGCGGATGGCCTCGGGCACTTCGGGCCGGGGCGGATCCCAGAACAGCACCAGACCCAGAAATTGCAGGTTTTCTTCGGTTTCGCCGCGCCCCCAGGCCACCCCCAGCACCCGGTAGCCTTCGGCGGCGTAGGCCAGGGCTTTCTCCTGCCAGGACTGGTACTCGTGTGGGGGCAGGTTGGAGCGCCCCAGCAGTACCTCGGGGGCCCCCTTGAGGTAGCTCACCGGGCCCTGTGGGGCCTCTACCGTGACCCGCTGAAACTTGTGGCTGCTCTCAAAGGCCCGTTCGGAAAGGCGGGGGTGGCTCTGCCGCAGAGTTTCTACCTGTACCCCCTGCCGACCTACGTAGTGCAGCAAGGCCAGATCCATGGGGTCGCCGATGCCGTGGTCGGCGTCGTTGGCTAGGGCCAGGGCTACCTGCGCCAGGGCGGGGTCGGGGCTGTCCAGGGCCCGCACCTCCATGCGGTTTTCGGTGAGGGTGCCGGTTTTGTCGGTGGCAATGACCGTTACCGAGCCCAGCGCTTCTACCGCCGAAAGTTTGCGTACCACCGCCTTGCGGGTGGCCATGCGCTCCACCCCCAGCGAGAGGGTCAGGGTCAGCACCGCCGGAAGCCCCTCGGGCACGGCGGCCACCGCCAGGGCCACGGCAAACAGAAAAACCTGTGGGAGCCGGCCTGCTCCTTCGGTGAAGAGGCCCAGCAGCACCAGCGCCCCGGCCAGCACCAGCACCCACCGGGCTACCTGATTGCCAAAGTGGTGCAGGTCGCGCTCGAGTGGCGTGGGCTCGGCGCGAATCTCGCCCAACAAGGCCGCCAGCTTGCCTAAAGCGCTCTCGGAGCCGGTGCGCAATACCTCGGCAAAGGCCTTGCCCCGCACCAGCAGGGTTCCGCTAAAAAGTTCCTGGCCCACCTCTTTTTCGGCGGGCAGGCTCTCGCCGGTCAAGACCGACTCATCCACCAGCGGGCTGCCTTCCAGAAGCCTCACGTCGGCGGGCACCCGGTCGCCGGCCTCGAGGCGCACCAGGTCGCCGGGTACCAGTTCCCGGCTGGGGCGCTCTGCCCAGGCCCCATCGCGCTCCACCCAGACCAGGGGGCTGGACAGGCGTTTGAGCTTGAGCAGTGCGGCTTCCGATTTGCGCTCCTGCCAGGTGCCCAGGCCTGCGTTGAGCAGCAGAATCAGCCCGATGACCAGGGACTCCAGCGGCCAGCCATGCCGCCCCTCGAGCCACCACCCCCCAAAGTCCACCGCCAGGGCAAAGAGCAGAATGTAGATAAGGGGGCTTTTGAACTGATGCAAAAAGCGTCGCCACAACGCCTCGGAACGCTTCTCGGGCAGGGCGTTGGGGCCGTGGGTGCGCAGGCGTCTTTGAGCTTCTGCTTCGCTTAGTCCGGACAAAGGTCGTTGGGCGTTCATAGCGCTCATTCCTCATGCTGGCATGCGCTGGTTACCAGGGTATTACCTGGGTGGCCCGTTCTGCTCAGAATGGCTTGCACGACCTCCTCGGCGGCTTGCCTCACCTCCGGGCTGAGTGCTTCGCCCAGGCCGAACTGCCGCCCCTCGATGCCGTAGATTACGGTGCGAGGCGGCAAAGAACCCAGGGTGCGGGCGAGCTCGAGGGCCTCGGCCAGGCTGAAGGAGTGGCTGCTGAGGCGTTCAAACACCGCGGGCAGGGGCTCGGGGCCCACCTCCATCACATGCAGGGTTCCCGCCGGGCGGCCCGAGACCACCGCCTCCACTACCCAGGCTTCGTCTGCTCCAGCCAGGCCCTCCACCAGCCGGGTCAGGTCGTCGGTTGCCTCGAAGACCTCGAGGCCCGCCTTCCGCAGACGCCGGGCCACCCAGGGCCCTACCCCATCGTCCTGGCGGTAGGGGTTGCCCAGGGCGAACACTCTAAGGCTCATGCTCGATGTCCAGCCGCAGAAAGTGGGTTGCGCAGGAGATGCAGGGGTCGTAGTTGCGGATGGTCTGCTCGCAGCGCAGGGTGAGTTCGGGCCTGGAAAGTTCCAGGTTCGCGGCCACAAACTGCCGTAGGTCTTCCTCTATCATCTTCTGGTTCTGCGAGGTGGGGGGCACAATTTTGGCCTCGGCAATCAGGCCCTGTTCGTCCATGCGGTAGCGGTGGTAGAGGATGCCGCGCGGGGCCTCGCTGCAACCCGCGCCCGCCCCGGCCCTGGGGGTCACGGGTACACTGGGCGGGTCGGGTTCCTCGTAAGCGTCTATCAGGTGCAGCGCTTCCTCGCAGGCGTACAGGGTCTCCACCGCCCGCACCACGATGCTCTGGAAGGGGTTGCGGCAGACCGACCCCAGACCGGCTTCCCTGGCCACCGCTTGCACCGAGGCCGGAAGCTGGTCATGGTTCAGGTTGTAGCGGGCCAGCGGCCCCACCAGGTAGGGCTGGCCTTTCAGGGTGGCGTGCAGGGCGTTGGAGTGGGCAACGTGCTCTTCGTGGAAGTACTGCTCGAACTCGGCAACCGCAATGTCCAGGCCCCGGTTGGAAACCAGGCGGCCTCCCAGTATGGGGTACTCGCCCTCCTGACGCAGCGAGACAAAGGTGTAGTCGGGTGCGAAATCCGGGAAGTCCAGGCTACCCACAAAACGCACCGTCCGCTGGGCAATTTCACGGGCCCGCTCGAGCCTGTCTCGCAGGGCTAAAAGCTCAGCCTTGCGGGGGACCCGGTAGAAGCCGCCCACCTTCACGTTGATGGGGTGAATCTCCCGCCCGCCCAGCAGGGTCATCAGTTCGCTGCCGGTTTTTTTGAGGGCCAGGGCCTCCTGCACTCGCTGGGGCTGATCCTGGGCCAGCCGCACCGCGTCGGGGTAGCCCAGAAAGTCGGGCAGGTGCAGGAAGTAGATGTGCAGGGTGTGGCTCTCGATCCACTCACCGCAGTACAAAAGCCGCCGCAGGGCCTTGAGCGGGCCCTCCACCTGTACGCCCAGGGCGGCTTCCAGGGCCTGACACGAGCTCATCTGGTAGGCCACCGGACAGATGCCGCAGATGCGGGCGGTGATATCGGGCACCTCGGTAAAACTGCGCCCGCGCAGAAAGGCCTCGAAAAAGCGGGGGGGCTCGAAGATCTCGAGCCGCACCTCCTCCACCTGGCGGCCCTTGACCCGCACATACAGCGCCCCTTCCCCTTCCACACGGGCCAGATTGCCCACCCGAAGGGTTCTGGTTCGGTTCGGTTTGGGGGTCTCACCCATGACGCTCTGCCTCCTTGCTGAATGCCCTGGCCCCGGCGTTGTAGGTGCGGAAAGCCCGCTGCTGGGCTGCTTCGTCCACACCTAGCTGGGTCCACCAGGCGCTCAGAGCCACGGTGTTGGGGTTCTCCTGGGGGCCAAAGCACCCGTAACAGCCCCGCTGGTAGGCGGGGCAGATGGCCCCACAGCCGGCCTGGGTAACCGGCCCCAGGCAGGGGATGCCCTGCGCCACCATCACACAGACCGTGCCCCGGGCCTTGCACTCCAGGCAGACGCTGTGCTGAGGGATGTTGGGCTTGCGTCTGTGCAGAAAAGCCGAGATGACCTCGAGTAGCTGCCCTTTGCTGATCGGGCAACCCCGCAGCTCGAAATCCACCGGTACGTGCGCGGAGATGGGGGTGGAGTGCTTCAGGGTCTGGATGTACTCAGGCCGGGCATAGACGATGCGGGTAAACTCCTCCACATCGGCAAAATTGCGCAGGGCCTGGATGCCCCCTGCGGTCGCGCAGGCGCCAATCGTCACCAAAAACCGGGAGTTCTTGCGGATGGCCTGGATGCGAAGGGCATCGTGGGGGGTGGTGATGGAGCCCTCGACCAGCGAGAGGTCGTAGGGGCCGGGCATGACGGTGCTGGAGGCCTCGAGGAAGTGGGCAATTTGCACGGCGCCGGCTACGGCCAGGAGCTCGTCCTCGCAGTCCAGGAGCGATAGCTGACACCCGTCGCAGGAGGCAAATTTCCAGACCGCCAGGGTGGGTTTGCGCTGTTTGCGGGGCACCTAGACCTCCTTTCGCGTTATCCAGTCGCGCACCTGGGGGAAGGCCAGTACCGGCCCATTCCTGCAGATGAAATGCGGCCCCAGCTGGCAGTGCCCACAAAAGCCCACCGCGCACTTCATGTTGCGTTCCATCGAGAGATAGAGGTTTCCTTCCGGGATGCCTCGCTTGCGCAGCTCGGCGATGGTAAAGCGCATCATTACCTCGGGGCCGACCATCAGGGCGGTGGTTCGTGAGGGGTTTATGGGCAGCGGCGGAATAAGCGAGGTAACCAGCCCCACCGCTCCGTCCCAGTCTCCTTCGGCGCGGTCTACCGTCACCCGCACCGGCGTGGCGCCCGGGGCATGGGAGAGGGTGTACTGCCAGCGCTTGAGTTCCTCGGGAAAAAGCAGATCCCTGGGGGTGCGGGCTCCGTAGAGCAGATAAACCCGCCCATAGTCCTGGCGGTGGTGCAGGAGGTGGTAAATGGCCGGGCGCAGGGGGGGCAGGCCAATCCCGCCCGCCACCATCACCACATCGTGCCCCCGGGCCTGCTCCAGGGGCCAGTGGCTGCCAAAGGGGCCCCGCACCCCTACTACCTCCCCTTTGCGCAGTTTGCACAGGGCCTCGGTGACCGGGCCCACCCGCCGGATGGTCTGCACCAGCCGCTCGGGTTTCTGGGGGTCTCCACTGATGGAGATGGGCACCTCGCCCACCCCAAAGACGTACAGCATGGTGAACTGGCCCGGCTGGAAGCGGAGCGGGGGGCCCGTTTGCGCCTCGAGCTCGAGCGTGACCACATCGGCGGTTTCGCGGATGGCCCGGGCAACCCGAAAGGGGCGGGGCTGCATGGGGTCTACCACGGTAGGGCTAGGAAGGCTGACCATACAAATCCAGTAAGCGAAGTCGGGTGGCTTGCAAGCGCTCGCCGATGACCCTGGAAAAACGCTTGCACAGCTCGTAGCCAAAGTGGTGGTCTTGCTCGGCGCGTGCCCGCACACTGGCGGCATCGAAGGCCAGCAGACGGGTGGCCTGGAAGATGCGGGCGCTGAAGGTTTTGCGGGTCTCGGGTATCATCACCGACCAGCCCAGCACGTCCCCCGGCCCCACCGTCTGTATCACCAGGTCGCCCTGCCCGGGGGCGTGGATTTCCAGCCTCACCAGCCCTTCTTGAATCAGGTAAAAATCCCTGGATTCTTCGCCCTCGCGGTAGAGGTAGTCGCCTACCTCGAACTCGAGCGGCTCGGCCAGCTCGGCCAGCCAGGCCAGGTCTTTGGGGCGCAAGCCCCGGAAGAAAGGGTGCTCGCTCAGGTAGTGCTCGAGGCCAGCTTTAGACATGGGCACCTCCCGCCTCTTTGGGCGCAAACCGTGCTGTTGGAACGTCGTTCATGGCCGCAACTTCTTCGGTCAGGTCTATCCCTACCGGGCACCAGGTGATGCAGCGGCCACACCCTACACAGCCCAGCATGCCAAATTGGTCTTGCCAGGTGGCTAGCTTGTGGGTGAGCCACTGGCGGTAGCGGGCCTGGGTCGAGACCCGCACGCTGCCCCCGTGCAGATAGGAGAAGTCGGCGGTAAAGCAAGAGTCCCAGCGGCGGGTGCGCTCGGCCACCTGGCCCGCAAGGTCGGTGTGGTCCTCCACGCTGGTGCAGAAGCAGGTGGGGCAGACCTGGGTGCAGTTGCCGCAGGAGAGGCAGCGGTTCGCCACCACCTGCCAGCGGGGGTGCTCCAGGCTCTGGTACAAGCGCTCCTTGAGCCCCTGGGTATCCAGGTGACGCATCTGGCGGGCGGCCCGATCTACCAGGGCCAGGGCCTGGTGCCACTCGGCCTCCCGGGCCGTGCGGTGGGCAACCTGATCCAGCAACCGGGCCCCCGCCTCGCTGCCCACCTCTCCTACAAAGTAAGAATGCTCGCCGTCCACCACCTCGGTCAGGGCCAGGTCGAAGCCAGTCTGGGCCCTGGGGCCGCTCTCTACCGAGGCGCAAAAACAGGTATGGCCGGCCTGGGTGCAGTTCACCGCTACGATAAACACCTGTTCGCGCCGGGCCTTGTAGTGCGGGTCCTGGTAAGGCCCCCCCAGAAAGACCCGATCCTGAACCCGGATGGCCTGCAGCTCGCAGGCCCGTACCCCGATGAAGGCGTATTTGGGGCTGGGCTCGGTCTCGGATTCGAAATCGAAACTCCCATTGGTTTTGCGAGCCCGGAACAAGCGCAGGATGGGCGGGTGCAGAAACCGCTTCCAGCTATGGGGCCCCACATTGTAGCCGAACAGGGCCCCGTCGCCCCGCCGCTCCAGTCGGTAGGAGCCCCCCTCCTGACGGTCGGTATAGCCGATGGGAAGATCCTCGAGCTGTTTAAGCTCATCGTAGACGATGGCCCCCTCGCGCACCGTGGGGCCCAGGGTCAGGTAGCCCAGGGCCTTCAGGGCCTGCAATAGCTGAAGGAGCCCTTCGCGTTCCAGTATGAACGGGCCCTTGCTCATGCGTTCCTCCGTTGCTATCAGCCTAACTTTTTGCGCCTGGGCCAAATGACCTTATCTTGCCCTGGCCCATTTGAGCGGGGGAGCACTTGCTCCCCCGTAATACCGGATTCAAAAAGACAGTTGACAACACCAAAGTTCAAGAGGTTGTCTTTTTGAATCCCAGAGCACTCCCGTTGGTCGGGTTGGTTTGTCGCCGTTCGGCGACGAACCAACCAAATCTGGTATAACCCTTCGTGCAACGCGCAGTGAGCCTGAAAGTGCTTGCCCGAGGGCAAGCAGGCTAAGGCCGTAAGGCCTCGAGCCCACTCACGCTCAGCCCGCCCAGCCCCAGGGCCACAATCTGGGCCCGGTTGATCAGGAGGTACTCGAGCTTCTCCTCCAGGGCCCCCATCACTCACGGTGGCGTTGCGCAGGATCAGCACGTTCTCCGGCCCGCCCCACTGGGCCGCGCAGCGCCGGAAGGTCTCGAGGTCGTGAAACTCATCCGGCCCAATTTCATCGCCCAGCACGATGCGTTCGCCCAGAAACACAATCCGTTGGTGTCTCATCTGGCCCTCCTTCCCGCCCTTTTGCCCAGGGCTTTCTCGGTTTCCACAATGCGTTTTTTGGTACGCACCACCGAGTCGGGGTTCAGGCTAATAGAATCGATCCCTGCTTCCACCAGGAAGGCCGCAAACTCCGGGTAGTCGGAGGGGGCCTGTCCGCAGATGCCCACCTTGCGCCCATGCTTATGGGCTTTCTGGATCAGCTCGGCGCAGGCCCATTTGACAGCCTGGTTGCGCTCATCAAACAGGGCGGCCACCTGGGTGGAGTCGCGGTCTACCCCCAGCACCAGCTGGGTCAGATCGTTGGAGCCAATCGAGAAGCCGTCGAAGATCTGGCTAAAGGCCTCGGCCAGGATCACGTTGGAAGGAATCTCGGCCATCACGTAGACTTCCAGGCCGTTCTTGCCCCGTTCCAGGCCCCCTTCCTTCATCACCTCCAGCACCCGCTGGCCTTCCTCTACTGTGCGGCAGAAGGGGATCATCACCACCAGGTTCGTCAGGCCCATCTCGTCGCGCACCCGCTTGACCGCCGCAACTTCCAGCAGGAAGCCTTCCTTGTAGTCAGGGTGGTAGTAGCGGCTGGCCCCCCGCCAACCCAGCATGGGGTTCTCCTCGCCCGGTTCGAAGGCTTCGCCCCCCAGCAGTTTGGCGTACTCGTTGGTCTTGAAGTCGCTCATCCGCAGGATTACCGGCTTGGGATAGAACGCAGCGGCCAGCACCGCAATGCCCTGGCTCAGGCGGTCAATAAAGTATTCGCGCCCGCTCGAGTAGCCGTTGGTTCTGGCCTCAATCTCGCGCCGCACCTTTGGGGAGAGTTTTTCGGGGTGTAAAAGGGCCAGGGGGTGAATACCCACCCAGTCAGCGAAGATGAACTCCATGCGGGCCAGACCCACGCCGTCGTTGGGCAGAAGGGCAAGCCGGAAAGCCTGTTCGGGGTTGCCCACGTTCATCATGATCTGGGTGCGGGTGGTGCCCACCTGGTAGGGGTCGAACGCCTCCACACTGAACTTCAGCGCCCCCTCGTAGACCCGCCCCACCTCGCCCTGGGCACACGAGACCGTGACCGGGCCGCCCCTGGCCAGGGTTTTGGTAGCCCCGGCGGCCCCCACCACCGCTGGAATGCCCAGCTCGCGGGCCACAATGGCCGCGTGGGAGGTGCGCCCGCCCCGCTCGGTCACGATGGCGCTGGCAATCTTCATGATGGGTTCCCAGTCGGGGTTGGTGGTGAGGGTAACCAGCACATCGCCGGGCTTGATCTGGTTCATGGCCTTGGGGTCGCGGATGACCTTAGCCGGGCCGGTGGCAATCTTCTCGCCCACCGCCAGCCCTTCGACCAGTACCCTGCCCTCTTGCTCGAGGGTATAGGTCTGGATGGTGGGGCTTTTGCGGCTATGGACGGTCTCCGGGCGGGCTTGCACGATGAACAACTCGCCGGTGATGCCGTCTTTGGCCCATTCGATGTCCATGGGGGTAGGCGTGCCCCGCTTTTGGCTGTAGTGCTGCTCGATCCAGACCGCCCACTGGGCCAGCTCGAGCACCTCGTCGTTGCTCAGCACCCACCGGTTGCGGTCGGCGGGGGCTACCGGGTTGTTGCGTAGCTTGTGGTGCTCGGTATCGTAAACCAGGCGCAGTTCCTTGGCCCCCAGTTTTTTCCAGAGCAGGGGCTTGTAGCCTTTGGCCAGGGTTTCCTTGTGCACGTAGAAGCGATCCGGGGTGGCTTTGCCCTGCACGATGTTTTCGCCCAGGCCCCAGACCCCTTCCAGCATCACCACCCCATCAAAGCCGGTTTCGGTATCGAGGGTGAAAATGACGCCCGAGGAGGCCAGATCCGAACGCACCAGCCGCTGTACGCCCACCGAGAGCAGCACCTTCTCGTGGGGGAAGCCCATATCCACCCGGTAGCGGGTGGCGCGGGCGGTGTAGAGGCTGGCAAAGCATTTTTTGACCGCATCGAGCAGCTCGGCCTCGCCCTGGATGCCCAGGTAACTCTCGTGCTGCCCGGCAAAACTGGCCGTGGGCAGGTCTTCGGCGGTGGCGCTGGAACGCACCGCCACCATCAGATCCTCGACCCTGGCCTGGCGCGAGAGCTCGCGGTAGGCCTGAACGATTTCCCCCTCGAGGTCTTCGGGCAGCGAGGCCCGCAGGATCAGGCTGCGGATCAGCCGGGTGCGCCGGGTCAGGTCGTCGGGGTCGTGGGGGTTCAGCTCCAAAAGCTGCTCTCGGATGGGGGCACCGAGACCGTTGGCGTGCAGAAAGTGGCGATACCCCTCGGCAGTCACGGCAAAACCATCCGGCACCCGCACCCCCAGCCGGCCCAGCTCGCGCACCATCTCACCCAGCGAGGCGTTCTTGCCCCCTACCAGCGGCACCTCATCAATGCCCACCTCCTTGAACCACCGCACAAAGCGCATGGTGTTTTGAGCGGTGCGGTTTTTGGAGCGGCTCGAGCCGGTTCTGGGCTTTACGGATAAAGCAGTAGCCATAAAAGCCTCCTGTCTAAACCCTAGAAAGCCGCCGTTACCGACTCATTACCGTCCAGGAGTACATTTGTCCCGCTGGCTGCAAATACCAAAATTCAGCCCTGTGGCCAACTTTCAGCAACACATGAGGTGGGGGTGGGAAGTGGGTGGTGGGTTTCTGACGCCTACCTCCTACCTCCTTGGGGATGCAAGGTGTTCAGGTAAAGATGGTATAAAAGCGCTCTTCGCATATTTTGAGTCATCCAAACTCAAAAAAGCTTTGTCCTGGACAGAATGGTGACCGCCTGGAAACTCGAAACTCAAGGGGCCCAGCCCACGTAAAATACGTCCGGGCCCGGACGCATTCTCGTTTTCGCGGGCGGCTGTGTCTGCGAAGATCGCGATATGCAATTCGGTAGAAATTCTGGAAGTCCCCTGGTCATTGCGAGCATCTGCAGGATGCGAAGCAATCCAGCTCCCCCTGCCCAGCCGATGGTTTGGCAAGCTTCCTCTGGATTGCTTCGTCGGCCTCTGGCCTTCTCGCAAAGACGACGGTTGGCTTGAGAAACTGGTTGGCGAGCCTTCTTGCTGACTTTACCTTAAGGCTTTAGCTACTATTACGACGTCATAACAGCTTAGGGGGCAGACCGCTAAAGGTGACGCTCGAGCCACTCGGTAATGTCCTGCAAGACCTGGGCTTTGTCCAGGTCGTTGTGGGGTTCGTGAAAGCCTCCTGGGTAGATGCGTAGCTCCTTGTCGGTAAACGGAATCTCCCGGAACAACCAGCGGGCCCCCTCAACCTTGTTAATGCTATCGGCCTCACCGTGCAGGATGAGCAAGGGATCGCAGATGTCCTTTACCTGGGCCTTCACCGACTCGATGGTTTGCAACACCTCGGTACCCCAGCGGGCGCTGACCCGGTTGTGCACCAGGGGGTCGCTCCGGTAAGCCTGTACGACCTCGGGGTCTCGAGAGAGGGCGTTTACATTCAGGTTCAACCGCAGGGGTGCAGTAGGCCAGTAGTGCGAAAGCAGACGAGCGATCCATACCAGAAGCGGAGAGGCCGGCTGACCGGGCTCAAGCAGCACCCCACTCACGATGGCACCCCGCAGTCCTGGGATCTGGTGTGTCAGGTAGTCCAGTACAATCAGGCTCCCCAAGCTGTGGCCGTAGAGGAACATTGGAAGCGCGGGCTCAACGGACTCTATGGAATGGCGGAAGAGCGCCAGGTCAAGCCAATAATCGCGCCAGCTGTCGATGTGTCCTCGCTGCCCTGGGGAGCGGCCATGACCACGAAGGTCGGAGACATATAAGGCATAGCCTAGTGGAACCAGGTGGTTGACCAGGTTGGTATACCGCCCACTATGCTCGCCAAATCCATGTACCACTACCAGGATAGCTTTGGGCTTGTCGGGCCGCCAACGCCGGTAAAACAATCCTTGTCCATCTGAACCCGTATAAATACCTTCCTGGCATTGCATAGCAAATCAAAATCATTATATGCGTTGCATGGATAGGATTTTGACCGGCTCCAGGAGCTGCTGACCTTGTACTGGGGGTGTATCGCCCCCCGAGGCCCGTTGCTGTATCTGCCGCACAACTTCCATGCCCTGCACCACCCGTCCAAAGGCCGCAAAGCCCTGCCCATCGGGGTTGCGTTTGCCCCCAAAGTTCAGCTCGGGCTGGTCGCCGATGCAGATAAAGAACTCCGAACAGGCCGAGTCCGGCTCGAGCCGGGCCATCGAGAGGGTACCATCCCGGTGATGGAGGCCTGTTTTTGCGGTGGTTTCGAGCGGTATGGGAGGCAGCTTGGCAGGGTGATCATCCATCCCAAGCCCCCCCTGAATCACCTCGATTTTCACCGGGCTCTGGGCCTGGTTATCGAGCCGCACGGTGCGGTAGAAGGTGGCACCCTGGTAGCGATTCTCGTCCACATAACGCAAAAAGTTGGCAACCGTGATGGGGGCCTGGGCAGGGAAGAGCTCGAGTACAATTTCGCCCAGCTCAGTCTGGATTGAAACTTTGGGGTTATTCATGGGTGGTTTATTCGGGTGTGGGGTCGTCGTTTAGCTTGAAAAGGTCGCATGCCACAGGCCTTGTGTCGCCCTGTGTGAGGGTTCATCAAAGTTGAGCGTTCAGGTGAAGCTGACATTACCGATTGAGAGCAGCTTTGTAGAGGGCCAGCCGTTCCAGCCGCACCAATGGCGTGCGCTCTGTGGCAAAACCCCAGTAAGCGAGCAAACTGCGCCTCGAGACAGCCTCCGTTCTGGACTCCAGAGCGTCATTGCGCCCGACCTGGATCCCCGACTTCAAGAGGGTTTCAAGGTACCCATTCCGGGCAAGCTGGCGCAGTTGAGCACGGTAGTCCAGTAAGATTTGGCGGCTCAGACTGGGCCTGGACTGGGCCTCACCGGGCCAGAAACCGAAGAGCAGTTCCAGGTCATTGTCAAAACCATCGCCATCGGAGTCGAGCCCATCCAGGGTGACCTCCTGGATGGCCTGGCGAATCTGCACCACGTTGAGCTGGAAGATGCTGCGGGCTTCTGGGCTGTCGGCAGCCACAGTTTCATCCAGCATTCGGCGCACGATGGCCTGATAGTCCCGGCCAAAGGGATTGAGTTGTTTGGCGCTTTCCTTCCCGATATGGCACAGCGCACAGGTGGCCTGGGTGGGCTCGAGGTGGTAGCGCACCACCAGTTCACGCAGGGAGGGCACCGCAAAGCTCAAGGGGGTGGTCGCTGCGGGTATCAGCCCCAGAGCATCGGTGTAGCGCCCGCGTTCTCGAAAAACCTCGCCCAGGCCGCGCCAGCTGTAAAGCGCGAAGCTACCCAGCAGGGCTACAATCAACAGAAGCCGCAGGCGGTTGTCCACCAGGATTCAATCTATACGAAAAAAGCCAGCGTGAGGGTGGGCTGTGCAAGGCTTGCGTAACGCCCAGGGTGGTCAGAAGCACCGCAGGCCAGACCAGGGGCCGTTAAAATTAGGCCATGTTGACGCTCATGCGCCGGGGTGGTTTTCGCTTCTATGTCAAGTCGGGCAGCGCCCAGGAAAAACCGCACATCTTCGTAACCCGCGACGGCAATACCTGGGCCAAGTTCACCCTAAAGCCCGTCAACGTGGTCATCAACAGCGGCCTGGCCCGCAACGAGCTGACCCGGCTACAGGGGGTGGTGGCCGACCTCGAGCCCCAGCTTTTGCAGCTTTGGTGGGAATACGCCAGCAGTCAAGGGGTCAAGCCCGAAGCCGAAAAGTCCGACAAACATGGGCATAAACCCGGCCCATCTGACGAGTCGCCAGCGCCGCACGAGCCCACTCCCGAACCAACGGCGCTCGAGCCCGTGGCGTAAGATAGTCAGAAAAGTAAAGTAGTGCCTTGTGCAGGCATTGGTTTTGCCGCGGCGAAGGGCCAGGATGTGTCCTGCAAAGCCTTTTTGTAACTATTCCCTGACCCTCAACCCCTGACCCCTAACCCCTACGTCCCCCCTTTGGTATCCTGCCCCTGGCATGATCCAGGTTTTTACCGGTGACAGCTTTCTGGCCCGAGAAGCCCTGCTGCAAGAGGCCCACTTACAGGGTCTGGCCCCCCGCCTGATGCCCCCCGAGCCCGCTCTGGTGGCCCAGGAAGCCAGTGGAGGGCTCTTTGGCCCCAGCGGGGCCCTGGTAGATTTGCGCGACCTGACCGAGGCCGAGTGGAAACCCCTCAAGGAAGTGCTGGAAAGCCTGCCATCGGATGCGGTGGTGTTGCTGCTCGACCCGCGCCCTACGGCGGCTCGCAGCAAGTGGTATGCCGACAAGGCCCAGAAGCGCGACCACCCCACCCCTGGCCCCAAGGAGATGACCAACTGGGTCATCAACCGCGCCCGCCACTACGACCTGAAGCTGCCGGGGGCCATTGCGTCGTATCTGGCGGGTTTGGTGGGGGGCAAGGGCAGCGCCGAGAACCCTGCTATGGGGCTGGAAGCCCTCGACCAGGAGCTCAAGAAACTCTGCCTGGTATCTCCCCCCATTACCCTCGAGAAAGTACAGGCCCTGGCGGCCCTGGATACGCCCATCTCCGGCTTTGACCTGGTGCGCTCGACCACCGAGGGCAAGCTCACCCAGGCCTTCAAGTATGCCCGCGAACTCCTCGAGCGGGGTGAAGACCCCCTGCGGATTCTGGGGGCGCTGTCCTGGCAGTATGTGCGGGTGGCCAGAGCCTGGGCGCTATTGCAGGACGACCCCATGATGGGGGAGGGCATAGCGGCCAGCGCCCTGGGCATGCACCCCTACGCGGCCAAACAGACCCTGCTGCTCGCCAAAAAAATGACCGGGGAGGCCGTTACCCAGGCCCTGGAAATTCTAATCGAGGCCGAGGAGGCCGCCAAAACCGGCAGGGACATGCGTCTGGCCCTCGAGCGAGCCATTGCCCGGCTGGCCCGCATTCACCAGCCAGCGGCGCATTAGGTAGCCGCTCGGATGAGCAGGGCAACATAAATCACGTACAACCCCAGAAAAACGCCCCCCTCCCTGCGCCCTAGCCTGAAACCGGTGACCAGAAAAGGCCACAGGAGCACGCTGGCCCCAAGCATCACCCACATGTCGCGCTGGATGCTCTCCCAGGGCAGGCCAATAGGCTGTACCAGGGCCGTAATGCCCAGGATGCCCAGGATGTTGAAGACGTTGGAGCCCACGATGTTGCCCAGGGCGATGTCTGGCTCGCGGCGCAGGGCCGCCATGATGGAGGCGGCCACCTCCGGGAGGCTGGTGCCCAGGGCCACGATGGTCAGGCCAATGATGAGCTCGGGAACCCCGAAGGCCCGGGCCAGCTCCACCGCCCCGATGGTCAGGAGGCGGGCCCCCACTCCCAGGAGCACCAGCCCCAACACCACCCCCCCGTAGGTCTGCCAGCTCGCCCGAACGGGCCGGCCATACTCCTGGTCGAACTCGCCCTGTACCTCGGCGCTTTCCCCCGCGCTGCTCTGGTATAGGAACCAGATGTACAGGCCCAGCAAGACCACTGCCAGAAGCCCCTCCAGGCGGCTTACCTGCTGGTCGAAGTACAAAAACCAAAACAACAGCAAGGCCGACCCGATCATGATGGGCACCTCGCGCTTGATGAACTGCGCCTGGGCCCGGATGGGCGCCACCAGTGCCGTGACCCCCAGGATGAGCAGGATGTTCAAGGTATTGGAACCCACCACGTTGCCAATGGCGATGGCCGGGCTACCTGAAAGGGCCGCTGCCAGGCTGGCCGCCAGCTCCGGGCTGCTGGTGCCGAAGGCCACCACCGTCAGACCCACCACCATGGTGCTGATGCCCCAACTACGGGCCAGCACCACCGCGTTTTTCACCAGCGCTTCGCCCCCAAAGTACAGAAGCACGATCCCGCCTGCAATGAGCAGTAAGCTGAGCACAAACTCCATGCCGAGTAGGGTAACTGAGAAGTTGCAGTTATGCAAAAAGGCTTGAAAGGAGCGTCTGTAGTGCTTCACCAGAGCGAGACCACCTTGCGCAGTGGTGACTTGTTTTACGCCACATTTTGAAGCACGGTGATTGCCCAAAACGGCGGTGAGCGATTCATTGGGGAAACTTTAGCGCATAGGGGAATCTTTGTTACCAAACCTCTGAGCCAGCCACGGTGTTGCAGCATGTCGCCTATGACGAACATTGATGCTCACTCGAGCGGATGATCGTTCTCCAGATACTCCAGCACCCCTCGAGCGATGCCATAACTGATGCGGTCCAGGTAGTTAGAATCGCGCAGGTTCTGTCCCTCTATGGGGTGGCTCAGATAGCCCATCTCCACCAGGATGGCCGGCACGCTGGTGTAGCGAATCACAAAGAAATCGGCGCTGCGTACCCCTCGGTTGACGGCGGCGGTAGCCCCCAGCATGTAAGAAAGCACCCTCGAGGCCAGGGTGCGCGAGAGCTCCATGCGCCGTGCGGAGTTCATCTGCGGGGTGGGGGTGGGCAGGCTTTGGGGCGGGATGGGGTTGACATCCTCGGGGCCGGGCTGGGCGCCGGGGTCGAGGGTGCCCGGCTGGGCTAGGGTGGTTAGTACGTCCAGAGGGCTGGAGGTGATGGCCACAGGCGGGGTGGGCGTGAGGGGGGCCGGGGGCGGGAAGAAGGGGCGGGCACCAGGAGGGCCATAGTAGTAGACTTCCAGGCCGCACCACCCATCGGCCCGGGCGGGCACGGTGGCGTTGGCGTGGATGGAAACAAAGAGGTGTTTGCCCTCGGCCAGGGCTACGCGCTGGGTCAGGTCGGTGCGCTTGTCGGGCGAAAAGGCCGTATCGCTTTCGCGGGTCAGGGTCACCTCCACCCCGGCCTCTTGCAGCAGGCGGCGCACCCGCAAGGCTACCTCGAGGTTCACCGCTTTCTCCGCCACCGGCCCAATGGCCCCAGGGTCGGGCCCGCCGTGCCCAGCGTCCACCACCACCGAAAAGCGCCGTCCATTGGCCTTGACAAAGCGAAAGCCAGGGGGGGGCGGCAGCGGACTGGTGTCCACAAAGGCCCCCGAAAGGTCAATCACCAACCGCTGCCCGTTGCCCTCCAGGGCCGCCAGGGTCATGGTCTTGTACCCTGAGCGGGGCGTGACCCCCTGGGGCGTGAGCAGGATCAGCACCGCCTTATCCTCGTGCTGCTCCAGGACATAGCCCGCCAGCTCAGGTAGACTCGCGAAGTGAATCCCGGGGGCTACGCTCTGCCCCGGCAGGGTGACGCGCAGGGCCGCGCCCAGGGGCTCGAGGGTGTAGGTAGCATCCTTGGGCAGCTCCAGCACCACCCGCGTGAAGCCCGGCTGGTCGCCTATCCGAGGCGGCGGCAGGCTCTGGCCCTGGGTTGCACCCAGCCACAGCACGGCCATAATGGTGGCAAAAAAGCGAAGAACCGCCAAAACGCCCTCAGTTTAAGCTGCTGGCGAGCTCGAGCATGAGGGATTTGCATTCGGGCCTTCATGAAGCGCCGGGCGGGGATGTGATGACAACTTCTCCTGAACAGGTATCTTTGAGAGGCATTCCCATACCCCTCATCCGGCGACACCCCACTACGCAGCTATTGACGTTACTGAGGTTATTCCTGAATGCTGCTGACGAGGTGTCACCACCTTCTCCCCCCATGTGGGAGAAGATAAGAGGTTCTGGTGGATTTGGTATCAGGCGCATCCTTGCCAGGCTATCAGTCAGGAAGGCAGTACTAAAGCGCTCTTCACGGGTGTTGCGCCCATCCAGGTGGCCAAGGTCTTGTCCAGGACAAAGTTTTCTTCATCGGGTGGCTCAGAATGGTGTATGGCGCTCCAACTTCATCTGCAATCAGAGACGGCGAGGTCGGTTTTCGGACATTTTTGCAACGCATAATCGGGCCAGAATGCAACCTGGGTACCCAATAACCTGCTTTTTTCCTTGATAGGCTGTGGGGGCCAAAGGAGGAACTGTGCTAGCAGAAGCACTGGTTAGTGAGGTGTTACAGAAAGCCCGTGCAGGGGGGGCCGAGCTTGCCGAGCTATATGTGGAGCGCTGGCGGCGGCGGGCCCTGCGGGTGCTTTCGGGCGAGGTGAAGGAAGCCACCAGCGGCATCGAGTATGGGGCGGGCCTGCGGCTCTTCTACGGAACCGAGGTGGTGTACGCCTATACCAACGACCTGAGCCCCGAGAGCCTGCTGGAGCTAACCGAAACCCTGGTCAAACTCAAGGGCAGCGCCGGGCAGGTGGACGCTGGTGGCCGGGGTGGGCTCGACTTCCGCAAGGCGGTGGCCCGGGGTTTGCACGCGCCCGCCATTCCCTTCACGGCCAGAGACAAACGTTACCGTCTGGAGCGCATCCGTGAGGCCGAGGCGGGGGCCCAGGTGGGGCCTCAGATCAAGCAGGTGCAGAGCAACCTGATGGAGTGGGAGCAGGAAGTCCTGGTTGCCAATAGCGAGGGTGTCTGGGCCGAGGACCGCCGGGTGCGGACGCGCCTCTACGTGACCGCCATCGCCCAGGACGAAAGCGGGATGCAGACCGGGGTGGTGGGGCCGGGGCTGAGTATGGGCCTCGAGCTCTTTGACCGCTACCCTCCCGCCGAGATTGGGCGCAAGGCCGGGATGCAGGCCCTGACCAACCTGCGGGCCAAACCGGCTCCGGCCGGCAGTATGCCGGTGGTGATTGGCAACGGCTTTGGCGGCGTGATCTTCCACGAGGCGCTGGGACACCTGCTGGAAACCACTTCGGTCGCCAAAAAGGCCAGCGTTCTTTCCGACAAGCTTGGGGAAAAGGTGGCCTCCGAGGTGGTGACCTACATAGACGACGGCACCACCCCCCACGGCTGGGGCTCGCAGGAGTTCGACGACGAGGGCCGGCCCAGCGAACGTACGGTACTGATCGAGAATGGGGTGCTCAAGAGCTACATGGTAGACCGGCTCGGGAGCCTGCTCACCGGCTACCGGCCCACCGGCTCGGGCCGCCGTCAGGACTACACCTTTGCCCCTACCAGCCGGATGCGCAACACCTTCATTGCCCCCGGCAGCACGCCCAGGGAAAAACTTTTCGAGGGCATCGAGTACGGCCTGTATGCCGCCGATATGGGCGGCGGGCAGGTACGACCCGGCTCGGGGGAGTACAACTTTGCCGTCAAGGAAGGCTACATCATCCGCCACGGGCGCATCGAGGAACCGGTGCGGGGGGCCATGCTGGTGGGCAAGGGCCCCGAGAGCATCCAGCGCATTGTGGCGGTATCGGACGACCTCGAGATGGGCCCCGGCATGTGCGGCTCGCTTTCGGGCAGCCTGCCGGTGGAGGTGGGCCAGCCCCACCTGCTCATTTCGGAGATTGTGGTGGGAGGGCAAGCCTAGAGCAGGGGTCAGGGGATAGGGGTCAGGGACTGGGTTGTGCTGCTCTAAGCCCTGTGCCCCAAGACCTGAACCCTGCGTTCCGGAGGAATGTCTATGACTTTTGAAGAAGCCAGGGACTATCTGTTACAAAAGGCCAAGGCGCTGGGAATTGATGCCGAAGTGCTGGCCACCCACACCCGCGAACTGACCATCCAGGCCCACGATGGCAAGGTGGAGGAGATTACCCAGGCCACCCAGGGGGGGATCGGGGTACGGGTAGTGGTGGAGGGCAAGACCGGCTACGCCTACACCGAGGAGCGCACCCCGGAAGCCCTGGACTGGGTGCTCCAGGAGGCCCACGAGAACGCCCTCTTGCAGTCGGAGACGGGGGGTTTCCTGCCCGCCGGGGGGGCGCTGGGCCAGCACGACTTGCTGGGCGAGGGGCTTTCGGCGCCTTTGGAGCACAAGCGCCAGGCGGCGCTCGACCTCGAGGCTGGTTTGCGGGCCGATGCCAGGGTCAAGCAGGTGCAGATGACCCGCTACTCCGAGCGCGAGACCCAGGCCACCCTGGGTTCCACCCAGGGGGTGGCGGGGGCTTTCCGCAACGGCTATGCCCTGCTCCTGACCAGTGCCATCATGGCCGAGGGCAGTAGCCTCAAGCAGGGCTACGAGTTCGACCTCTCCAGGGAGTTCCATGCCCTCGAGCCGGGTCGCACCGCCCAAGCCTTCCTGCAAAATACCGGCAGGCTGCTGGGGGCCCGCCCGCTCAAAACCGGGCGCTACAAAGCCTATTTCGAGCCCAAAGCCTTTGGGCAACTCCTGGGGATGATGGGCTGGTTCCTGCTCTCGGCCAAGAATGTGCTGGAGGGTAAGAGCCTGCTGGCTGGAAAGATGGGGCAGAGGGTGGCTTCGGAGATGTTTACCCTGGTAGATGACCCCACCCTGCCCGACGGGCTGGCCTCGCGCCCTTTCGACGCCGAGGGCACCGCCGCTAAGCGCACGGTCTTTATTGAGAACGGCCTGTTGCGAACCTTCGCCCACAACTCGGAGACCGCCCGCAAAATGGGGGTCGAGAACACCGGTCATGCCTCGCGCAGCTACAAAGGCGTGCTGGGTGTAGCGCCGACCAACCTTTTCGTACAGCCGGGGCAGGGCGTACAGCAAGACGAGGGCATCATTATTAGCGACCTGATGGGCCTGCACGCCGGAGCCAACCCCATCTCGGGCGAGTTCAGCCTGCAAGCCCTGGGCCTCAAGGTGGAGGGGGGCGAGGTGGCCTACCCGGTGGAGAACTTTACGGTGGCGGGCAACTTCCTGGAGCTGCTAGCCAACATCACTGCGCTGGGTACGGAGCTCGAGTGGAACCCCTTGATGGGCATCGTGGGCTCACCCATGGTCGAGGTGGCTGAACTGTCTTTTGCCGGGGCGTAGGGGAATTCTGTACCTGGGTTCTGGCTCTAGCATGGTTCTATGGAAAAACTCGAGTATGTCCAGAAGAACCTCGAGGCCCTGGGCGACCGTGACCCCCTGGAAGTGCTGGCGCAGACGCCTGAACTGCTGAGCGACCTGTTCCCACGCCTGGATATGAGCCGCGGCTGCGAACTCACGCACTGGACGGCGGGGGAGATCTACTGCCACCTGGCCGATCTCGAGATTGGCTACGGCTTCCGCCTGCGCCAGGCCCTGGCGGGGGCCGAAAAAGCCCAGGCGTTTGACCACGACCGTTGGGGTATTCGCTACCGCAACTACGAGAGCTACTCGGCCCGGCTGGCCCTGGACGCTTTTAGTGGCCTGCGGCGCTGGAACCTCGAGCTTTTGCGCCACCTCGAGCCCCAGGACTGGGACAGGGTGGCCTACCACCCCAAACGCGGCCCCGAGACCATCGCTTTCATCGTCAAGATGCTGGCCGGCCACGACCTGCGGCATCTGAAAGAACTGGAGTACATCGCCTCGTACGTGGAGGCCGGTTGAACCATACACAACCAATACCAGCTCTGCGCGTGAGCGGCGCTAAACGCGCCCCTCACTTGCCGCGCCAGGGGGCGCGTCCGAGGGACTTGTATATCGCTTTTGGGTCACTTCTGAGCAGATTTGGTACAAGGCTGATGGCGATTGTGCTAACCTTCCTTTGTATATCCAGAGCGAAAAACCCCTCAGGAACCCCGACCGCCCTGAGCTAGAAAGCCCTCCAGCCGGGCCTTCACTACAGGCGGGAGGTTGCTGACACCATACAGGCCAGCCATATCAACGACCTACATTCACCGCATGGAGCCTTGTCGAGTGTTTAGGTGAAGCAGGTACACTTGTGCCCTTGAAAGGGCCGTTCTCTGCAAATGCTAACTGAGACTGAATTTTCAGAAGAGCTTTGAACCCGGTACACAAATTCCAGAGTGTCATGTATTCTAGGAGCACAACACAAGAGAAGTTGTTGCCTCAAGGAGGAAGTACATGAAGATGAATCGTCGGCAAGTGCTCAAAGCAGGTCTGGCTGCTTCTGCGGTGTATAGCCCCTGGATGATTGCCCGTGCGCAGGCCCGCCCGGTCAAGCTCGCGGCCATTCTGCCCCTCACGGGCGCCTTTGCCTTTGCGGGTAATGCTGCATTGGATGCATTCCGCGATGCGGCCGACCGGATCAACGACGCAGGTGGTATCGGTGGGCGACGCTTTGAGTTGGTTGTTGAGGATGACGGCTACGATGTGGCCCGTGGAACAGCGGTCTTCAACCGCATTGTGCAGCGCGAGAGCCCCGAGGAGCTGGTGTTTGTATACGGCAACTCCACCGGTCTCTCTAAAGCCCTCGCTCCCGAAATTACCCGCCTTCGCCTTCCCTACACGGCCACCTCTTTCTCCAACGAGCTGGCTGATCCGCAAACCTACCCCACCATCTTTGTGTTCGGCCCCACCTACAACGACATGGCGGGCGCTCTGCTACAGCAGATTCGCCGCCAGAAAGGGCGCGGTGCCAAGATTTTCCTGTGCTACTCCAATTCCGAGTTTGGCCGCGATCCCATCCCCTTTATCAAGGAGCAGTCGGCCCGTCTAGGCTTCCAGATTGTGGGTGAGGAAGTAACCCCTCTGGCTATTGCCGATGCCACGCCGATTGTGACCAAGCTGCGCCAGGCCCAGCCCGATTTTGTAATTCTGCAGGGTTACGTACTGACTGTTGAACCCATTCTGGTGCGGGCTGCACGGGAGCAGGGCATTCGCGCTACTTTCATGGGCACCTATTACTCGGCAGAGCTGGCCCTCATGCAGCGGGCTGGGGCGGCGGCTGATGGCTTTATCGTCACTTACCACAACGCTTACTACTACGACACCACCGTACCCGCAGTGGAGCAAATACGCGCGCTGCGCCGGGCCAAGGGCCGCGACCTTTCTTACCGCACTACCTACTACATGGGTTCCTGGATGGCCATGGACGTGATTGCCGAGGCCATGCGTCGGGCTGCTGCGGCTGGCAAGCTAACCCGCCCCGGCATGATCGAGGCCCTGGACACCCTGGGCGACTACAATGCAGCAGGTCAGGCTCGCAACATGCGCTGGGTCAACCGTCGCCTACCCTTCACCAAACTCTGGCGTGCCAACGTGCGGGATGGGCGCTTTGACGCCATTACCGACTGGGTGGACGGCTCGAAGCTCTAAACAGTTTACAAGTGTCAAGGGTCGGAGCCGGCGGCTTTGGGCTCTCGACCCTTTACCTTACGCAAAGGGCGAATCAGATGGATTTTGCGCTTGTCGTTCAAACGGCCCTCAACGGTCTGGCCAATGGAGCCCTTTACGCGGTAATTGCTGCAGGGTTTGTTCTGGTTTACCGGGCGACCAGTGTAGTCAACTTTGCTATTGCCGAGTTCATGCTCATTGGGGCCTACCTGACATACACCATGTCGCTCTTCTTTCCGCTGGTAGCGGCCATTTTGCTGGCATTGCCGATGGCTTTCCTGTTTGGCGTGCTGGTCGAGCGGGGCTTTGTGCGGCCCCTGCTGGGCCGGAACGTTGTTGCAGTGATCATGGCCACTATCGGGCTGGCTTCCACCCTGGATGGCGCCGCGCTCATCCTCTGGGGCCCCGACCAGAAAGCCATGGGGGCTGCCGATGTTTCCCAGCTACCCAAGGAGATGCCCAACCTGGCCTTCAGCGTGGGCGGGGTGTTTTTGTCTTCAAAGGCGGTTTGGAGTTTGCTTCTGGCCTTGCCGCTGGCGCTCTTGCTGGTGTTGGGGCTCAAGTACAGCCGCTACGGAGTACTGCTGCGAGCCGTTTCCGAAAGTGAGACGGCAGCCCTTGCAATGGGCATCAACGCCCCCCGGGTAGTGGCGGTGGCCTGGGGCATTTCGGCGGTAATGGCCACGGTGGGAGGCGCCTTCCTGGCTGGAGCTGCCGGAGGTGGAGGGCCCGGGCATCATCTGGTGCTGCTGGGCCTGATTGTTTTCCCGGTGGCTATTCTCGGCGGCTTCGACTCGGTGCCGGGGGCGGTGGTGGCGGGGTTGCTCATTGGTCTGATCGAGGCCTTTTCGCAGCTTTACCTCGAATCGCTCCTCCCCGGCATTACCCAGGCCATCCCTTTCTTGATTGTGCTGCTGGTGCTCCTGTTTCGTCCGTATGGCCTTTTGGGGCAGCATCGAATCGAGCGAGTATGAAAGATGGCCAATTTTGCCACATGTCTTGAGACAAGGGTTGCCCTATGGCTGAAATAAATGTCGAAAACCTGAAGGTGGTCTACCGGGGGGTCATCCTGGCCTTGCAGGGCGTGAGTATGCGGGCCGCCACCGGCGAGGCCATTGCGCTTTTGGGGCCTAACGGGGCTGGCAAGAGTACCCTGGTGCGGGCCATGTCGGGCCTGCTACCGCAGTACGATGGTCGGGTTCTGGACGGCAAGATTGTCATCAACGGGCGGGAGGCCAACCACCTGCCCGCCCTGCAAGTCGCTTCGCTGGGCCTGACGGCGATCCTCGAGGGCCGCCCCATATTTCGCTACCTGACCGTGATGGAAAATCTGCGGGCCGCGGCCCACAAGCTCTCGCCGCAGCGCCAGAAGGAGATTACCGACGAAATTTTTACCCGCTTCCCCCGCATCTACGAGCGCCGCTTTGAGCAGGGGGGCTACCTTTCGGGGGGCGAGCAGCAGATGCTCTTGCTGGGCATGGCGCTCCTCACCGAACCCAAAATTCTGGTGGTGGACGAGCCCAGCCTGGGCCTCTCGCCCAAGCTGACCGAGGAAGTGATGCGGGTACTCGACGAGCTGCGCCGCGACAAGGGCCTTACCCTGGTGCTGGTCGAACAGAACGCTCGAGCGGCCTTTTCCATCGTAGAGCGGGTGTATGTGATGGAGCAGGGCCGGGTGGTCTTCGAGGGCACGGCCCAGGAGGCCCAGGCCGATGCCGACGTGATGGAGTTTTACTTGGGTGGCGCGGTGGCGGGGGGGTTCTCCGAGGCCAAGCGCTACCGCAGGAGGAAACGATGGGTCTGAGTTGGAGAGGGAGCGCCGGGGAACACAGCCCATGTGGGTACAGGTCTTTCCCCTCTGCCCTAGTAGGGGGTCAGGATGTCTAAGGTGCTGCTGGAAGCCCAGGATCTGCACCTCTCCTTCCGGGGTGTAAAGGCCCTGGTGGGGGTGAGTTTTAGCGTTTCGGAGGGCGACCTCTTTGCCGTAATTGGCCCCAACGGGGCGGGCAAGACCAGCCTGCTCAATGTGCTGTCGGGGTTGTACAGGCCACAGCAGGGCCGGGTGGTCTTCCTGGGCGAAGACCTGGCCGGTCAGAGCCCCCAGGCCCGGGTGCGGAAGGGGCTGGGCCGCACCTTCCAGAACCTCGAGCTCTTCCGGGGCATGACCGTGCTGGACAACGTCAAGCTGGGGGCCGAGCTGGCCGTGGGCGGTTATACCGACCTGGCTCCCAAGGCAAAGATTGAGTGGAACATTCGCCGCCACGCCGAAGAGGTGCTGGACTACCTGCACCTCTCCCCCTACCGCCACGCCCCCGCCGGAGCCCTGCCCTATGGTCTGCAGAAGCGGGTGGAGGTGGCGCGGGCCCTGGCCGGGCGGCCCAAACTGCTGTTGCTCGACGAGCCGATGGCCGGCCTCAGCCTGGAGGAAAAGCAAGACCTGGCCCGCTTTTTGCTCGATGCCCGGCGTGAGTGGGGGGTGACCCTGGTGCTGGTCGAGCACGACCTTAAGGCGGTGCTCGAGCTCTCTACCGGGGTGCTGGTGATGTCCTACGGCGAGGTGCTGTACCAGGGCGCTCCGGCGGGGGTGCGGGAGAACCCGCGCGTGGCCGAGGCCTATCTGGGGAGGAGCGCATGAAGGGCAGTATCCGCGCAATAAACCGGGCGGCGAACGGAGGTGTGCCATGACGCCCAGAACCCTGATTGACTACCTGGCCCATCACGCCGAAACCAAACCCCATGCCCCGGCCCTGCGGGTCAAGCGCCTGGGGGTGTGGGAAACCACCTCCTGGGCCCACCTGAAAGAGAAGGTGGAGCAGCTTGCGGGCGGGCTGTTGCAACTGGGGTTGGAGCCGGGCGGAGTGCTGGCCATCCTGGGCCAGAACGCGCCGGAGTGGGTCATTTCCGAGATAGCAGCCCAGACCCTGGGGGTTATGCCGATGGGCATCTATGCCGATGCCATGCCCGAAGAGGTGGGCTACTTTATCGAGTTCTCCGAGTGCGCGGGCATTGTGGTCTCGGACGAGGAGCAGCTCGATAAGGTGCTGCCCCACCTGGACAAACTGAAGTTTGTGCTGGTCTGGGAGGAGGCCGGCATGAGCAAGTACTGGAGCGAGCGCGTACGCCCCTTTAGCTCGGTGGTGGCGATGGGGCAACAGGCGCAAAGCCTCGAGGCGGTGCGCTCGGCCAGGGCCAGGGTGCAACCCGATACCATCGCCCTGCTGGCCCCTACTTCGGGCACCACCGCCCGCAGCAAGCTGGCCATGCTCAGCCATGCTCAGCTGATTGCAGGGGCCGAAGCGGGCAAAGACACCATTACCATCTCGGGTGGGGAGTGGGTGTTTTCCTATCTGCCCTTGCCCTGGATTGGCGAGCAGATGCTCACGGTGGTGCGGGGCCTGACCGACGGCACCGTGATGCACTTTCCCGAGGACATGATTACCCTGCGCGAGGACGTGAAGGAAGTCCAGCCCGACTTCTACCTGGCCCCCGCGCGGCTCTGGGAGGATATGGCGGCCATTGTTCGCAGCCGCATGGAGGATGCCGACCGATTGAAGAAAGCGGTGTACCGCTGGGGTATGGGGGTTTTGCTCGAGTGCGCCCAGCGCGAATTCCGCAAGGAGCCGATTGGCTTCGGCCTGAACCTGGCCAGAGCGCTGGCCTACCCCATCGTAGCCCGTCCGATTCGTGCTCGCATGGGGCTGGCCGCTTGCCGCATTGCCGCTACCGGCGGCGCGCCTTTGGGGCCCGAGGTCTTTACCTTTTTCCGCGCCCTGGGGGTGGATATCCGCCAGGTTTACGGCCAGTCCGAAACGGCGGCCACCAGCGTAGCCCACCTGCCCGGCGATACCCCACCCGAGACCGTAGGGAAGCCCCTTCGCAATACCCAGGTGCGCATCGCCGAAGACGGCGAGATTCAGGTCAAGGGTGGGCAGGTCTTCACCGGTTATTTCAAAAACGAAGCGGCGACCCGGGAAACCTTTACCGAAGACGGCTGGTTCCGTACTGGTGATGCTGGCTTCTTCAACGAGAATGGTCACCTCGTACTCCTGGGCCGGCTCAAGGAAGTGGGGGCCCTGGCCGACGGCACCCGCTTCGCGCCGCAGTTTTTGGAGAACCGCCTCAAATACTCGCCCTACATCCGAGAAGCTGTGGTGATTGGTCATACCCGGCCCTACGTGACCGCCCTGATTGAGCTCGACCCCGAGAATACCCAGAACTGGGCCCGCAAGCGGGGCATCATCTTTACCACCTACCAGAGCCTGACCGCCAACCCCCTGGTCTATGAGCTGATCGCGCAGGAGCTCCGCATGGCCTGCGAGAGCCTGCCCGACGAACTTAAGGTGCGCCGCTTTGCCATCCTGCCCAAGGAACTCCACGCCGACGACGAGGAAATCACCCGTACCCGCAAGGTCAAGCGCGGCACCGTGGAGTCGCGCTATGCGGGCCTGCTCGAGGCCCTCTACGATGGCTCCAAGCAGGTTAAGCTCAGCCTGCCCATCCGCTACCTGGAGGGCCAGGGAACCCTCGAGGCCGAGGTTCAGATTGCCGATGTGGGTGAGCCTGTCGGTTCGGGGCAGAAAGTGGGGGCCTGATGGCGTGGGAGCGCAAAAAACCAGATGGGCAGGGCAGGGAAAGGGCCAGTTGCCACCCCCTCAGCACCGCTGGTATCCCTTTGATGTTCTGGCTGGAGGAGAACCAACCATGTACCGCCTGAGCCAATCCCTAACCGATGCCTTTAGCCGACGTTTTTCTCGTACGGTGCGCGAAGACTATCGTCAGGACGAAGCCTATGCCAGCACTCCGCAGGGTCGATTCTGGTTAGTTGTGGCAATCGTGGGTCTGCTGCTGCTCCCCTTTTTGTTGCCGCAGTACCCGTTGTTTGTCGCCACCCAGATTCTGGTGGCCGCCCTGGCCGGGCTGGGCTTGCACCTGCTGGTGGGGGGTGCAGGCCAGATTTCATTGGGTCAGGCGGCTTTTGTGGGAATTGGTGCCTACACCTCCAGCCACCTTACGGGCGATCTGGTGCCCCTGGGCATCCTTGCCGGAGGGCTAGTAGCTGCGCTCATCGGGATTGTGCTGGGGATTCCCTCACTACGCATCAAGGGTGCGTATCTGGCCATCGCCACCCTGGCCTTCCAGTTCCTGGCCGATTACATTTTCAAACGCTGGATAGACTTTACCGGCGGTGTAGCGGGGCGCAAGCTCCCGGCGGAGGGCACATTCCTGGGCCTGCCGCTGGCCGATGACCGGGTGGTCTTCTATTTGGGTCTGGCCTTTGCGATCCCGATGTTCTTCTACGCCAAGCGCCTTCTTTCGACCCGGGCGGGCCGGGCCTGGTTTGCCGTGCGCGACAACGATCTTTCGGCCCAGCTTTCCGGGGTAGACCTGGTGCGCTCCAAGCTCACGGCTTTTGCGCTTTCGGCCTTCTACGGGGGGATTGCCGGAGGCATTTTGATGCACCTGATTGGGGCGGTCACCCCGGAAAACTTTGTGCTGTCCTTTAGCATCCAGTACCTGGCCATTGTGATTGTGGGTGGGGCCGGAACCGTACTGGGTGCGGTGCTAGGTGCTTTCTTCATCGTGCTGATTCCCGAGACCCTGAGCGTGATTGCCGGGGCCTTTGGGCCGCAGTATGTGGCGCAGCTTTCAGCCTGGCGCAGCGTGGCCTTTGGGGTGCTGATTTTGCTCTTTTTGATTCTGGAACCCAGGGGTCTGGTGGGGCTATGGGGCCGGATTCGAGATTACTTCCGAACCTGGCCGTTGCCGTATTGAATGGGAGATAGGGAACCGGGGCAGGGTCAGGAATGGGAACTGAAAGCCCCTGTACTTTACCCCTTTTTTTGTGCTCTCTTTTGTTAGCGGGTAAACTACAGGCATGGTGGACTACGATCTCTCTGAATCGGCCCTGGTCAGCCTGGTGGTGCTGGCGCTGGAGGGGCAAAAGGGGCTCAGGCTGGCTCAGGCAGGCACCCGGAGTGTGGGCGATGTGCTTTCCGGGCGCCGCTCGCGCCCGGTGCGCCTCGAGCGCGAAGGCGACAGTCTGACGGTAGACCTGAACGTGAGTGTGGACTATGGTAAGCCGGTCATGGAGGCTGCAAAGGAAGCCCAGAAGACCGTAGCAGAAGCGCTCATGGCCTCTACCGGGCTGAAGGTAAAAGTCGTCAATGTCACGGTGGTTTCGGTGGAGTACAAGGAGCCCAATGCAGCCTAGGGGCAAGGGAACAGGGTACAGGGGACAGGGAACAGTCTTCATCGAGCGCTCTGTGCGCTTTGCCGCCGCTCCCCAGCCCCTTTCATGGAGTGTGTATGCGGCGTAAGGCCCGTGAACTGGCCTTCAAAGTGCTCTTTGAGCATGCGGTGGGTGGGGTTCCGCTCGAGGCGGCCTGGCAGCACGCTACCCAGGAGCTAAAGCCCGACGAGTCCGACCAGGATGCCGATGTGCTTGATGCCGAAGGACTCTTGTTCGCTCACCAGTTGGTGCAGGGCTACCAGACCCAGCAGGAAACCATAGACCAAATCCTGGCGACCACCATCCAGGGCTGGAGCTTTGGTCAAATGGCCAAGACCGACCTGGCGGTTTTGCGGCTGGCCGCCTACGAGATGCTCTTTGAGCCTACCCCCCACGCGCCCCTGATTGAAGTAGCGGTCAAGATTGCCAAGCGCTACGGTGGCGAGGACTCGGGCCGCTTTGTGAATGGGGTTCTGGCCCGGTTGCTCAAGCGCATCGAGGCCGGGGAGCTGCAAGCGGTTTCCAAGGACGAATAATCGGCAATTGCCACCCTAAAGGTCTTCACTCGAGGTTTGCCATGCTAGAACTATCCGGCCCCCCGGTGGCCGAGGCGGTCTATCAGGAATTGCAAGTCCAGTTGTCGAAGTTGCCCTACGTGCCTCATCTGCGGGTGGTGCGGCTGGGGGAAGACCCGGCTTCGGTTTCGTATGTGCGCCTCAAAGACCGGCAAGCCAGGAAACTGGGCCTGTCCAGCCAGGTGGATGTGTTTCCCGAAAGCACCTCTCAGGACGAGCTGCTGGCCCATATTGCCAGGCTCAACGCCGACCCGGAGGTGGACGGCATACTGGTACAGTCGCCGGTGCCCAAGCAAGTTGACTTCAATACCGTGCTGGAAGCCATCAGCCCCCTGAAGGACGTGGACGGCCTGACCCCTACCAACGCGGGGCGCTTGTGGATGGGTCTGGAGGCCCTCGAATCCTGCACGCCGGCGGGGGTCATGCGGATTTTGAAGCACTACCAGATTCCCCTGGCGGGCAAGGAAGTGGTGATTGTGGGCCGCAGCAACCTGGTGGGCAAGCCTCTGGCAGCCCTGATGTTGCGCGAGAATGCCACCGTAACCCTGGCCCACTCCCGCACCCAAGACCTGCCCGCCGTCTGCCGCCGGGCGGATGTGCTGGTGGCGGCGGTGGGCAAGGTGGGGCTGATCACGCCCGATATGGTGCGCCCCGGTGCGGTGGTGGTGGACGTGGGCATCAACCGGGTGGGCCAGAACGAAAAAGGCCGCGACATCCTGGTGGGCGATGTGGCCCCCGAGGTGGCCGAAGTGGCCTCGGCCCTGACGCCGGTGCCGGGGGGGGTGGGCCCCATGACGGTGGCCATGCTGCTCCACAACACGGTTAAGGCGGCCATCCGTCGCCGGGGCTCAGCCGTGCCCGGAGCCTGATCGCAGCCCCAGGCTCTTATCATTTGCCTAAACATGGTCGTTGCAACCCCTCACCCGGCGACCCCGGGTTGCCGTCAGAACAGTTTTATTCGGCAGAATGGGTATCAAACTTGCCGTTGGTGTCGCCACCCTCTCCCGCCAGGGGAGAGGGAAAGGGGAAAACAATAAAAGCCTGATTGCAGCCCAAAGCCAGAGGCCAGCCTTCCACAATGAAGGTAGAATGAAAAGCAGTGACCGAGCTTCTTGCCAACCAGGTGTTATGGACGGCCATCCTGGCCAGCGTGTTTGCACAGCTCCTGAAGCTTTTCATTTACTACTTGGTCGAGCGCCGCTGGGAGTGGGAACGCCTGGCCGAGACCGGCGGCATGCCCTCCTCCCACTCAGCCACAGTAGCGGCGCTGGCGACCGGGGTGGGGATTACCGAGGGGCTGGGTAGCGCCTTTTTTGCCATCGCAGTGGTGCTGGCCATCATAGTCATGTACGACGCCACCGGCATTCGCCGGGCGGCGGGGCTGCACGCCGAACGCCTGAACGACCTGTTTGAAGAGTTTCGTGCCGTGTTCGAGCACGGCCCCCGGCCCGAGCCCTTAAAAGAGCTGCTTGGCCACACTTACCTCGAGGTGGCTGTGGGGGCTACCCTGGGCATCCTTTTTGCAGTGCTCAGCTTTGCGCTGGTGTGATAACCGCCTTTGCTCGAGCACTTTGCATACTGTAGGAGGTGGGAGGTAGGAACCAGAGGTTAGGGGGTAAAGGGCTGGATTGGAAGACCCCCCCAACCCCCGCCCTTCGCGCGAAGCTGTAAGTTGGGTTTACGCCGCAAGTTGGCAGTTCGGTTTCCTGGCCGTTACGTTAAGATTCCGGACGGGCAAGTATGTGGTAACTTCCTGGTATTCCTATGAAACAGGTTTGGTGGATGCTGTTGGTTTTGGGCTTTTCCGTTGCAATGGCCCAGACTACCGCCCAGCTGGAATCGCAGGTTCTTTCCCTCATCAACGAGGCCCGGGCCAGAGGTGTGGCCTGTCGTGGGGGAGGGGGTGGGGTTCGCCTGTCGCCCTTACACTACGATGCCACCCTGGCTCAGGCTGCCAAGGGCCATGCCCTCAATATGGGGCGCTACGGCTTTATGTCACACTATTTCCAGGGCGTGGGGCCCCGCGTGCGGGTGGCCAGGGCGGGTTATGGCTACTTGCGTATGTCGGAGATTATCTTCAAGGGTCGAAACAGCGACCCCGCCAGGGCAGTGCGCTGGTGGCTGCGTTCGCCTCCGCACTGCCGGGCCATCATGAGCCCCCACTACACCGAGTTTGGGGCCGGGCTCTCGAGGGTCGGCCATGCCTGGGCAGTGGTGCTGGCCCAGCCCCGCTAGCGCTGCTGCGCCAAACGCATAATGATCAGCATTCCCACGCTTTGCAGGAGCGGGAAGGACATCAAGGTAATGGTCCCCGGCCACAGGGCGAAAAGCGCCACGGGAACCACCGTGGCTACCACTCCAATCCACATCAGGTCAGTACGGTTACGTTCCCGCAGCAGGCGGTAGATGATGTAGTTGTTGAAGGCCGCAAACACCAGCAGCAAAGCCCAGGCCAGCACAAAGGTATTCATCGCCCTGCATTCTACGATGCACGTATAACAAATCATCGTGCTCTGTACAGATGCCGCCGCCTATGCGGGTGGCTACTATCCTGTCCAGTGCGAAAGATTTTGAATCAAGGATGGCTCGATATTTTTGAAGAGTGCTCTATAACTGCCCCAGGTAGTCTGGGTAGCTTGTCAGAGTCCGACCTGATGGATAAACTTGTACCAAGTATAAGTTTGTATCTCGAGGAGTTGCATGCTGACCACCCCCGAAAAAATCGCTTTCCTGCTCCTGGTGCTGGCCTCGCTTTACTTTGGCGGGGGAGCCCTGCTGCGGGTGTACCGGGCCATCCGCCGGGGCCAGCCGGAAGACCGCTTCGACCACCTGCCCGCTCGGCTGGGGAGGGCTTTGTGGCAGACCCTCACCATGCAGACCGTCTTCAAGAAGCGGCCCTGGGTGAGCCTCTTGCATGCCTTCGTGTTCTACGGCTTTGTCTTTTACCTGAGCGTGAACCTGGTGGATGTGCTCGAGGGCTTCTTTCCCATCAAGGCCCGGGGGGGCTTTTGGAACGGTTATAACCTGGTAGCCGACCTCCTGACCGCCCTGATCCTGGTGGGCATCGTGGGCCTGCTGATCCGGCGCTACTCGAGGGTCGGGCGCAAGACCTTTCAGTGGAACGAGAAAACCCCCCTGCACGAGAAAGTGCGCCATGGCATCCCCACCGACAGCGCCATTGTGGGGGGGTTCATTCTCTTCCACGTAGGGAGCCGTCTGTTGCACAAGGCCGCCCAGGCTGCCAACCTGGACTATGGCCCCGACCCCTACCAGCCGGTGGCCAGCCTGGCCTCGGCTCTCTTCCTTTGGGTGGACGTGGATCGCATTGTGATTGTTGAGCACCTCTTCTGGTGGTTTGCCATTGGCTCCATATTGCTTTTCATCCCCTACTTTGCCCGCTCCAAGCACATCCACCTGTTCCTGGCCCCCTTGAACCTGGCCTTCAAGAAGGAAAAGCCGGGGGCCCTCTTGCCCATTGCCAGGGACTTCGAAGAACTGGAAAAGCTGGAGAAGTTCGGGGTAGCCAGGCTGGAAGACTTTAGCTGGCCGCGCCTGCTGGACGCCTATAGCTGCATCATGTGCAACCGCTGCCAGGAGGTCTGCCCGGCCTACACCACCGGCAAAGCCCTCTCCCCGGCGGCCATCCTGATTAGCGAGCGCTACGAGCTGAACCAGATTCTGCCCGATTTTGCGGCGGGCAAGGAGAGCCCCCGACCCCTGATGGACTTTGCCATGAACGAAGAGTCCATCTGGGCCTGCACCACCTGCAATGCCTGCATCGAGGTGTGCCCGGTGGGCAACGAGCAGATGCTGCATATTCTGGATGTACGGCGCGAGCGGGTGATGATGCAGGGCGAGTTCCCGGCCCAACTGAACAATGCCTTCAAGGGCATGGAGCGCAACGGCAACCCCTGGAACCTGGGGGCCGACAAGCGCCTGGGCTGGACCGAGGGGCTTCCCTTTGAGGTGCAAACCGTAGCCCAGAACCCCGAAGCCGAGGTGCTCTACTGGGTGGGCTGTGCGCCTTCCTACGACCCCCGGGCCCAGAAAACCGCCCGGGCCTTTGCGGAAATCCTGCACGAGTCCGGGGTGAGCTGGGCGGTGCTGGGCAAGGAGGAAAAGTGTACCGGCGACGCCGCTCGCCGGGCCGGCAATGAGTTCTTGTTTATGCAGCTCGCCACCGAGAACGTAGCCACCCTCAACGCGGCCATGGAGGCTAGGCCCAAAACCATTGTGACCACCTGTCCCCACTGCTTCCACACCCTGGCCAACGAGTACCGGGACTTTGGTGGAACCTACACCGTCAAACACCACACCGAGTACATCGCCGAGCTCCTGGATACCAAGCGCCTCGAGCTTCTTCCCATGGCGGGCGAAGTCACCTACCACGACCCCTGCTACCTGGGGCGGCACAATGGGGTGATTACCGAACCCCGGCAGGTAATCCAGGCCACCGGCCTCAAGCTGCACGAACCTGCGCGTCACGGCAAAAACAGTTTCTGCTGTGGGGCCGGCGGGGCGCAGTTCTGGAAAGAAGAAGAACCCGGTCATGAGCGGGTTTCCACCAACCGCTACCGTGAACTCAAGGGGACAAAGGCCGAGACCATTGCGGTGGGTTGCCCCTTCTGTATGCAGATGATGAACCTCGAGAGCGCCCAGGAACCCGAAGGCCAGGCCCCCAGGGTGCTGGACATCTCCGAGCTGGTGGTACAAAACCTCAAACGCAAGCCCGCAGAGGCCGGTGAGGCCACCGATTAGACTTCATACCAAATCCATCTGAACCTCTTGCCTTCTCCCCTGGGCGGGAGAAGGTGGCGACACCCCGACCATGCTTTTTACAAACATTGACGGGAACACGATTAACCGCGCCTGGGGAGTCGCCGGATGAGGGGGCTTAGGAACGCCTCTCAAAGATAACTATCCAGGTAAAGTTGGTATTCGTGGGCTTTGCTACACTGAAGCCATGCCCCGGCAGAATCCGGTTAGCCAGGCGACCTTTGCAGAGTTCCTGGAGATGGAGGCAAAGTCCCAGGCCCGGCACGAATTCGTGGACGGGTTTGTGTTTGCCATGGCGGGCGGAACCGACTATCACAACCGTCTGGTTGCCACGGAGGCCATAGATCGGGGCGAGAAACTGCTTGGGTACCAGAAACTGCCCGGTCTGCAGGCGTATGTGCTGGTTTCCCAGCTTGACCGTAGGCTGGAAGTGTTTCAGCGGCTGGAGGATGGCGGCTGGCGCTATGAGGCCAGAGAGGACGGGGTCGTAAGGTTACCCTGTGCCAATGCTGCCTTGAGCCTCGACGACCTTTACCGGGGAATACCTGTCCGGTAGCCCGGGGCTGGGTTGGCGCTTGAAGTTCGTACAGGGGGCCGGGTAGACTAGCAGCGTACCGCATAATCCCCGATGGGCTCGCCAAGGCGAGGTCTCACAGCGTGGGAACCGGGTACGGGCTGGTGCCTTTACAGCACAGCTCCCAAGCAGGAGGCCATAATGGCAAAAATTCGGTTGGAGCACGTCTACAAAAGGTATGGCGGCAAGGTCACGGCGGTCAAGGATTTCAACCTCGAGACCGAAGACGGCGAGTTTGTGGTCTTTGTAGGGCCCTCGGGCTGCGGCAAGACCACCACCCTGCGCATGATTGCGGGTCTGGAAGACATCACCGAGGGCAAGCTCTACATTGGCGACCGGCTGGTCAACGATGTACCCCCCAAGGATCGCGACATCGCCATGGTTTTCCAGAACTACGCCCTCTACCCCCACATGAACGTGTACGAGAACATGGCCTTTGGCCTGCGTTTGCGGCGGGTTCCCAAGGACGAAATTGACCGCCGGGTGAAGGAAGCGGCCCGCATCATCAAGATTGACCACCTCTTGCAGCGCAAGCCCCGCGAGCTCTCCGGCGGTCAGCGCCAGCGGGTAGCCATGGGCCGGGCCATCGTGCGCGAACCCAAGGTGTTCTTGTTCGACGAGCCCCTTTCCAACCTCGACGCCAAGCTGCGGGTGGAGATGCGGGCCGAAATTTCCAAGCTCCAGCGCCGCCTGGGGGTTACCACCGTCTACGTGACCCACGACCAGGTCGAGGCCATGACCCTGGGTCAGCGGATTGTGGTGATGAAGGACGGCGAGGTTTTGCAGGTAGATAGCCCCCTGAACCTCTACGACTTCCCCGAAACCAAGTTTGTGGCTGGCTTTATCGGCTCCCCCTCGATGAACTTCATTCGCTCGAGGGTACAGGTCGAAGGAGGCAACGCCTACTTTGTGGGCGAGGGCTTCAAGATCAAGGCCAATGGAACCCTGGGTGCCAGCCTGATGCCCTACAACGGCAAGGAAGTTTGGATGGGCATTCGCCCCGAACACATTGGCCTCAAGGGCTGGACCAGCATTCCCGAGAGCGACAATGTGGTGAGGGGCAGGGTAGAGGTTGTCGAACCGCTAGGCGCCGACACCGAAGTACACGCCGAGGTGGGGGGTCACATGATGACCGCCAAGGTGGACGGCCATGCCATGGTGCTGCCCAGCGACACCGTGGAGCTTCTGGTGGACACCAGCAAACTCCACGCCTTTGAAGTGGACGGACACGAAAAGGCTATTGGTCACGCCATGGCCCAGGATTCCCGCTCGGCGGCTCGAGTATAGGGCGGTTCCCAAGAACACCCGGTACAGCAGTATTTTGCTGTGCCGGGTATATTTTGCGATGATTGCTCATGGGATTCGCGTGAATCGTTATGTGTCCCGTTATCGCAACCCTGAGACTAAGCCGAAGGGGAAGCCATCCAGAGCAACCCATCAGCCGGGGGGCTTGGCGATCCGCTGGATTGCTCTGTTGGCCTAAGGGCCTCCTTGCAATGACCTGACCAAAAGGGCTCATGGAAACTCCCTATCACATGAGCTGCTGTTAGGCTTTCGGCTAACACGAGGTGCGACTCCGGTAATGTATCTCCCCGGTGGCTTTAGCCATAACGCTCCCACCAGGCTTGCAAGAGCTGCTCGGGCGGACTGGCGCCCTCCACCGTACAGGTAATGGCGGCGAGGTGGTTCGAAGAGGCCAGAATTACCGGAAGCTGGGTGCCGTCCCAGGAGAGCAATTCCATCCTCGAGCCAATTTCCTGCTTCAACATGCCGTAAATCAGGCCTGCCGTGAAAGCATCGCCAGCACCGATGGTATCCACCACGTGAACCCTGACCCCCGGAACCTGCATCATGCGAGTGCGGAAGGCAGCCATCGAACCTGCGGCGCCCAGGGTCAAGACCGTGACCGGAGCCCCCAGCTCGACCAGGTGCTCGAGCAGAATTTTGGGGTCGCTTGCAGCAGCGGGGAACAAAAGACGCGCATCGTCCAGGCTGGCTTTGAACACCGAAACATAGGGCATGTAGCGCCGAAGCTGTTCCCAGTAGGCTTCATTGGGCCGGGCGTGTAGGTTGGGATCGAAGCTCACCAGCACATCGTATTCAAGGGCAATCTCCAGCAGGCTTTCGATACCGGGGCTGTTGCGGGGGTCGAAAGCCGAGAGGGAGCCAAAGTGAAACCACTTGGCGCGGGCCATGGCTGCACTATCGGGGCTGAACTGGGTATTGCCAAAAGCCCGATAAAAGCTGAATCGGGCGTTGCCTTCTGGGTCTACCTCGGCCACGCTCAGGGGGGTGGGTACGCCCGGAAGCTGCTGGATAAAACGGGTTTCTATTTTGCGCTCGGCAATGTGGGCAATGGCCCAATCCCCCAGAAAATCCTGCCCAACTTCGCTCACAAAGCGCGTGGGTGCACCCACTCGAGCCAGGATCGAGGCGGTATTCAGGGCTGAACCTCCCAGAACGCCGGTATAGGCCAGATTAGAGCGGGAATTCAGGTTGTGTCCAATCAGGTCAATCAAGACTTCCCCGGTCAAGACGATCATCTTCGCCCCATACTCTAACAGACCCGATGAGGCCCATAGTCCTGGGGGGCGCTTCTGGCAAATTTTTCAAAATTATTTCATAGTGCCGAGTTTGCGGCATCACAGCCGCAACAGTTCGGTGCAAACATCGGGCCTGCTTTCCGCTTCAGGCTGCATTGGTGAGGCCTTTGCAGAGGGAAAGCCTACCCAGGCCAAACCCCGCAGCGTATGATTGGCTTTGTGAGTCGGGCTTTTGTGATTGGTATTGCGGGGGGCACCGGCAGCGGCAAAACCACCGTAACCGAGGCGGTGATTAATGCGGTGGGGTCAGAGCATGTGGCCTTACTGCCGATGGATAACTACTACAAGGACAATCGGCACCTGCCCTTTGAAGAGCGGGTGAAGCAGAGCTACGACCACCCTGACGCCTTTGACCTCGAGCTTTACCTGAGCCATATTCGGCAGATTGTGGCAGGCCAGCCGGTCTCGATTCCGGTGTACTCTTTTAAGGAGTACACCCGGGCCCCCGAGACCATAGAGGTGAAGCCTGCGCCGGTGGTGGTCCTCGAGGGCATCATGCTGCTGGTAGATGCGGCCTTGCGGGCCGAGATGAACCTCAAGGTTTTTGTGGACACCGATGCCGATGTGCGCTTTATCCGACGCTTGCAGCGCGATATTCTCGAGCGGGGCCGCACAGTGGAAAGCGTTATTCAGCAGTACCTGGAGCAGGTGCGCCCCATGCACCTTTCGTTTGTCGAGCCCTCCAAGCGCTATGCCGACGTTATTATTCCCCACGGCGGTCACAACGAAGAGGCCCTGGCCATGCTGACCGCCAGGGTACGGAGCCTGGTTCCTGCAGAAAAATCAGGTCATGGGGGTTGGCTTTGAATCTACGCAACCTGTTGCGAATAGGGGTCATGGTGGCGGCAGTGCTGAGCTTGCCGGCCTTGCTGCCGCGGATGCAGGCCGAACGCCCGGGACCGGTGGTGCTCATTATGGACGGCGAGGAGGTGGCCGACCAGGCCCGCTTCACCGGCCAAACCTTCTTACAGGTGATGCAGGCTTACCGAGCCCTGGGGGTGCAGGGGGTTGCGCTATATGAACAGACGGTGCGGAACTGGGTGAGCCGGGGGCTTCTGGCCTACCATCCGGCCAACAGCCTGCAACTGGTCTACCCCAACGCCCAGATCAGGCCCGGGTGGTTTTATCTGACCGGCCCGGCGAGTCTGCTGGATTCCCTCGTGGTGCGGTGGAACATCCCCACCGAGCGGGTGTTGATTGGCACCCAGACCTGGCTGGCCACCCCGGTCAACGTGGACTTTTTCCCGGCAGGTTACGACCTAGCCCTGGCCCGCGAACTCAAGGCCCAGGGCTTTTACCTGGTGGCCCGGCCCTTCGACCATCCCTACCGCAGATACGACGTGGAGCTGATTCCCCCGGAGGCCGATGCGGTGGTTTTTGCAGGGCTGGATGTGCTGGGCTACAAAGACAACCTCGAGGTCGTGGCCTCGGGCCTGCAAGGCAAGCCCATCGCCTGGATCGAGGGCACCCCCCAGCGGGGCTTTGCCCAGCTCAGCCGCACGCTGCCGGTCAAACGGCTCTTTAGCATCCGGCCAGAGTGGCAGGACAAGCTGACCCCCGCCGAAACCGCCGACAAGTTTGTGCTGGCCGCCCGCGAGCGCGGACACCAGTTGCTCTACCTGCGGCCCTACAAGCAACCGGGCGACACCGAGGCTTTTCTGACCATCCTGCGCCGCGATTTGGAACGTTCGCGCATACCCATCGGCACACCCACGGCCCGCGACTTTAGCCCGTCGCCGCTCCGCTTTGTGGCCCTGGTGGGCATTCTGGCGGGGCTGGGCTTGCTGGCCCTGGGGCTGCCGCAGCCCTGGGGCATTCCGGTAGCGGTACTGCTTACCCTGTTGGCCCTGGGGGTAGCCCGAGGAGATGCCGGGCCCCTGCTGGCCGCAATGGTCTTCCCTGCACTGGGCTTCCTCGAGCGCCACCTGCCGGGTTTGCGCTTGTGGTTGGCGGCGGTGCTCTATTCGCTGGCCGGGGTGGTGTTTCTGGCGGCCCTGGGCAGCACCCCCCAGAGCGTGCTGGGCCTCGAGCCTTTCCGAGGGGTCTCGCTGACCCTGGTGGTGCCGCCCCTCTTGGTGGCGCTCTCGTTCTTGCCCGCCGCTTACAGGCCCGCCCTCAACGCGCTGTACAACCATCCCCTGAAGCTCGGTGAGGTGGCGGTGGCGCTCTTGGGGTTGGCGGTGGTGGGGCTCGCAGTGCTGCGCCGGGGCAACGATGCGGCGCCCTCCATTGTGCCGGAGTGGGAGTTGCAGCTTCGGGCCTTTTTGCAGGACGTGATGGTGCGGCCCCGCTTTAAGGAGATTTTCGCCCACGCCCTGGCCCCGGTGGCGCTGCTGCTGCCCTGGCCAACCTGGCTCAAAAACGTGCTGCTGGTGCTGGTGGCGGTGGGAATGGGCTCCATCCTCAACACCTTTTCGCACTACCACACCCCCCTCAGCATCTCCTTTTTCCGGGTGCTCAACGGTCTCATCATTGGCCTCCTGGTGGGACTGGTGGGGGTCTGGGTGGTGCGGCGTCTGCGCGAATGGTGGCTCAGATAGAAGCATTTAATCCCGGGGCGTGCCAAGATATAACAAACCTGGAGGGGTATTCATGCGCGTGGGGGTCAGCGGGTATTACGGCTTTCAGAATGCGGGCGACGAGGCCATCCTCGAGGCCATTGTGCATGAAATCAAGGCCCGTGGCCACGAGGCCGTGGTGTTTTCCCACAACCCCGGCGAAACCGCCCAGCGCTACGGGGTTGAGGCCGTCAAGCGCACCCAGCCGCTGGAAGTCTGGAAGGCGCTGGGCACCCTGGATCTGCTCTTATCGGGCGGGGGCGGTCTGTTGCAAGACAAGACTTCGAGCCTGAGCCTGTGGTACTACCTGACCATTCTGGGCCTGGCCCGCCGTCGGGGCAAGCCGGTGTATGTGTTCAACCAGTCACTGGGGCCCCTCAGCAAGCGGGGTGAGCAGCGGGTAAGGCGGGCCCTGCGGGGTGTGCCGTGCTTCTTCCGCGATGAAGGCTCGCTCGAGTACGGGCGCAAGCTGGGGCTCGAGGTTCACCTGGGGGCCGACCCGGCCTTGCTCCTGCCCCCCCCGCCGGTAGAGCGCGAGCCCAATATGGTGGTGCTGGTGCCCAAATACGGCACCGAGGAGGCCACCGCCAACCTGCACAAGCTGGCCGACCGGCTGCGGGTAGAGGGCTACGAGGTGGTCATTTTGGCCCTGCAACCGGGCTTCGACGAACCGGTACTGGAAAAGTTCGGCAGCTTCACCCGCGAGCTGGCCTGGGATCCGCGCCGGGTGAGCTACCTGCTGGCCCAGGCGGGCTACGTGATCTCGGTGCGCCTGCACGGGGCCATTCTGGCAGCCGCTGCCGGAACCCCCTTTGCCGGCATCGCCTACGACCCCAAGGTGGCGGGTTTCTGCCGCGACGCCGGCGCGGTGTATGTGGATCTGCCCGGCGACCCCGACCTGCTGGCCTCGGCGGTGCTTACGCAACGCCAGCCCAACTGGAGTGCCATTGAAACCATGAAAACCCGCGCCCGTAGCAGCTTCGACCAGGTGCTCTCCAGCCGACCCCAGGGGCGTGTACAGCGCTCGAGGTAAAAGCTGTCCGCTTGGCCTGCAACTTGTGTGTGATCTTCGACATCTCCAGCATCGTTTCTGGCGGTTGCTGCTAGAGCGGGATATTCCCGTGCTTCTTGTAGGGCCGTTCTTCTTGCTTGGTGGAGAGCATCTCGAGGTGCTGGATCAAAAGCCGACGGGTCTCGGTCGGGTCAATTACATCGTCAATATAGCCCCGCCCAGCCGCCACATAAGGGTTGTCGAAGGCTTTTTTGTATTCGGCAATTTTGGCTTGTCGGGTTGCAGCAGGGTCGGGTGAGGACTGAATTTCCTTGCGGTAGATGATGTTGGCAGCCCCTTCGGCGCCCATCACCGCCACTGCCCCGGTGGGCCAGGCCAGCACCACATCCGCGCCCATATCGCGGGAGTTCATGGCGAGGTAGGCCCCGCCATAGCTCTTGCGGGTAATCAGGGTAATCTTGGGCACGGTGGCCTCGGCATAGGCGTAGAGCATCTTGGCCCCGTGGCGGATGATGCCCTGGTGTTCCTGCGCCACGCCGGGCAGGAAGCCGGTTACGTCCACCAGGGTCAGAATGGGAATGTTGAAGCTGTCGCAGGTGCGAATGAAGCGGGCGGCCTTGTCTGAGGCGTTGATGTCCAGCGCCCCGGCCATGTAGCGCGGGTTGTTGGCCACAATCCCGATGCTCTGGCCGCCCAGGTGGGCAAAGCCCACAATGATGTTTTTGGCAAAGTTGGGGTGGAGTTCCAGAAACTCGCCTTCGTCCACGATGGTCTGGATAATCTGGTGCATGTTGTAGGGGCGGCGCGGGTCGGGGTGTACGAGGTTGAGCAGCTCGGGGGTTTTGCGGTTTTTGGGGTCGCCGTTGGCCTTTAGAGGGGGCTTTTCTTTAGCGTTTTGAGGAAGATAAACCAGCAGTTTTTTGATGGTGTCCAGCACGCCCTGATCGCCTTCGCACTCGAGGTGGGCCACCCCCGACTTGGCGGTGTGCACCTCCGAACCCCCCAGTTGCTCGAAGGTGACCTCCTCGCGGGTCACGCTCTTAATCACTTCCGGCCCGGTAATGAACATGTAGCTGTTGCCCTTGCTCATCAGCACAAAGTCGGTGATGGCCGGGCTGTATACGGCCCCGCCTGCACAAGGGCCCAGAATGGCCGAGATTTGCGGCACCACGCCCGAGTAAATAGCGTTGCGGTAAAACACTTCGCCATAGCCCGAAAGGCTGTCCACGCCCTCCTGGATGCGGGCCCCCGCCGAGTCGTTGAGGCCAATTACCGGAGCGCCCACCTTGGCGGCCATATCCATAACGTGGGCAATTTTCTGTCCGTGGGTCTTGCCCAGGCTCCCGCCCAGCACGGTAAAATCCTGACTAAAGACGAATACCGTGCGTCCGCCTACCTTGCCGTAGCCCGTAATGACCCCATCGGCAGGTGCTTGTACGCCGCGCATCAGCTCGCTCTCGGGGTGCTCAGCAAAGGGTTGCAGCTCGACGAAGGTGCCCTCGTCGAGCAAATACTGAATGCGCTCACGGGCGGTCATTTTGCCTGCCTCGTGTTGTTTTTTGATTCGTTCTGGCCCGCCGCCCGCTTCGATTTGTTTGCGTCGCTCTTCCATTTCGGCCAGCAGCTCTTCCATCCAAGCCCGCGTGTTGTCTGCCATAGCGTATGTATCTTACCAATGGGCTTTGGTGTCAAAGGTACCTGCGTTGGGGCTGGATTAACGCAAAGAACGCGCACTGTGTTACATGAAGCTTATAGCCGATAGCCCATAGCCGATGGCCGAAACACCATGAGCGGCGAACTGTGAAACTACTGCAGCGGCAGCAATGGCGAGAAAATAACAACAGCACCGTTCTAAGTACCTCCCGCCCATGTTTTGGATAATGGCATGATCGAAAATCATTCGGGTATTGCGCCCGGAGCATGATTTTCTAGCGTGGCCTGGATTCATCTCTAAACCTTATACAGGCGCAACTTAATAGAAACTAGGTGCAATAATAGCTAGAGGTGGCCCGAAAACGCAAAACCAAGCCCCAGCCCTCCTACAAACCGTGGCTGGCCCTGCTTCTGGCAGCCGTACTGGTGGTGCAGGTGGGTTACTTGAGTGGGGCGATTCAAGCGCCCCAGCCAGCACCTGGGGCTGCTACCAGGCCAGCCCAGAGCCCTGCCGTTGCCGCTACCCCGGCTGCTACAGCCCAGCCAATGTCTGGGGTGGAGCCGAAGCCCAACCCGTCTCCACCGCTTCAAAAGCCTTCAGGCAGGGCGCTTGAGGAAACGGTGCTGATTACCCAGCCCAGCCAGGATCCGCCTCCTGAAGCCCTGGAGCAGCCAGTGCGGCCCTCGGCACCCATCTCGAGGCCCACCCCCAACCCCCAACCCCAGCCCTTAACGGAAAAGAAACCCCCCCAGCCTTACTCATCTCATACCGGGGTCGTACGCCGCATCGTGCCGGTGGGGGAGGAAAAACTGGTGGCCCTGACCTTCGACGATGGCCCCTGGCCCGACACCCCGGCGGTGTTGGAGGTGTTGCGACAGTATGGCGCGAAGGCTACCTTTTTCTGGGTGGGGTTGCACCTGCAAAAGCGGCCCGAGATTGCCCAGCAGGTGGTGGCGGAAGGCCATGCCATTGGCAACCATACCTGGAGCCACCGCAACACCCCCATGACCCCGGAGGAAGCCGGAGAGGAAATTGAGCGTACCGCAGCACTTATCAGGCACACCACGGGCCTTTCTACCACCTTATTCCGGCCTCCTGGGGGCCGCCTGCACAATGGTCTGGCCGATTATGCCTTGCAGCAGGGATATACGGTGGTGCAGTGGTCGGTCTTGAGCAAGGACACGGAGCCGCTCGAGGCGCTTTCTATTGCGGATAACGTGCTTCAGGGGGTTCAGCCCGGCAGCATTGTTTTGCTGCACGATGGTGGGGGGGATCGCAGCAAAACGGTGGAAGCCTTGCACACCATTCTGCCAGCCTTGCAAGCCCAGGGGTATCGGTTTGTGACCGTGCCGGAACTCCTCGAGTCAAGCCGGGTCGCTGTTCCGAACGCACCCTCGAGTCGCCTACCTTGAGCGGCCTGGATTATTTGTCTGGAGCGCCTTCCGGTAGCAGGCTCTTTTCTCACCTGCCTGGGTACAATAGGCTGTTGGATCGGGACGATGGAAGAACTAGAGCAGGTTATCCGTTCGGGGCGGTACGAGGAAGCCCGAAGCCGCATCCTGGCTGGGGAAGAGGGGGATGCCGATGGGCTGGCGGTGTTGCTGGAACTGCGCGACTGGCTGCGGCTGAAAGAGTACGGCAAGGCTCAGAAGCTCCTGGAACAGGATGGCGACCTGATTGCAGGCTACCTGGATGTGCCTCAGGCCAAGGCGGCCATTGAAGCTTTTGACCAGGAAGATGAAAGCAAAATTGCCGCCTACCTCGACCACCCCCACCTGGGCGCCGAGGCCTGGGCTGCGCTGGGCCTGGTGCGTATTCGCAGCGGTAATCGGGAAGAGGCCCGAAAGGCTTTTGATACGGCCCTGCTGGCCGACCCCGGCCATTACCGGGTCAAGACCAACCTGGCCAACCTGACCCTCGAGGCCGGCCAGACCGACGAAGCCATTCGAATGTACGAAGAGGTGCTGAAACTCAACCCCGAGTATCCCCTGGCGCATCACAACCTGGGCGCGGCCTACCGCAAAAAGGGCCAGATTGACAAATCGGTGTACCACATCAAGCGCGGCCAGCGCTTGCAGATGCGCCCTGCGACCCGCCCGCCTCGCTCCGTGGTGCCTGGCGCTGCGGCCCCGTTGCCTTTACCCGAACGCCGCCCCTTACTGGGCAGTTTTGGCAACCGCTGGTGGCTTTGGCTTTTGGTGATTGTGGTGGCGTACTGGTTGTTGAACCGTCAGCCTTGAGACATATCGCGCCCTTCATGGACGTGGCCGAGCATCCTGGCGGCTACTGTACTGTCCAGGACAAAGGATTCTCAGCCCCGGATGGCCCGATATTTCTGAAGAGCGCTCTAAGATTGCTCCAGCATTTTCCTGGCAAGCGCCTCGAAGCTCTCCTCAACCCCCTCCCCCGTTTTGGCGCTGGTGTAGCGGAGATCCCAGCCCCTGGCTCGAAGACTGTCTAGCTGGGCTTCACTCACTGCCCAGGGCAGGTCGTGTTTGTTGAGCATCAGGATGAAGGGGACTGCCCCCAGTACCTCCTGGGCGCGCTGCTGAATGCCCTGAACAACCTCGAGGGTCTCGGGGCGGGTGCCATCGGCGACCAGCAAGTAGCCTGAACTGCCGCGCAAGTAAAACGATTGCACCCGCTGGAACTGGTCTTCCCCGTAGAGATCCCACAGCACCAGGCTGACTTCTTGGTGATCCACCGCGACCACTTTCTTGTCAATTTTGACCCCCACTGTGGTCTGATACTTTTCTGAAAAAATACCGTGCACATACCGTGCGACCAGGCTGGTTTTCCCCACGGCGAATGCGCCCAGCATGCAGATTTTTTTCTGAATCACCAGTTGCCCCCTGCCCTTTTTGGATTGAAGCTGAACAGCAAATGCATTTGAATAGAGGCTTCACAATGGTGAGTGCAGTCTACGGTCGAAGGCGCAGTGAGCGCAAGGGGCGGCCTGATGGAGGATTGCCCGTATCATTTGCGGAGTGGCTCGAGCACAAGCTGGCTGGTATCGAGTTGCTCCACCCCCAGCAAAGGGGCCAGGTTGCGCAGACGGCTGAGCCAGGCCGCGGTGCTGCGGCCCGAGACCACCAGAGCCCCATCGCGCCAGGCCAGCCGCACCGTGCCGGGGGTGTCCAGGCGCTGCTGGATGCGCCTCAGTACCATCTCGGGCTCGAGGGACTGGTAGGGTTGCCAGGTAGCCCGGAGCTGCTTGGGGTGAAGGGGAAGGCCCTTGAGCAGGGTCAGGGGGTCGGCAGCCAGGGGGTCGCGCAGACCGCGCACTTCGTAGCGGCGAGGGGCTTCAGTGACCACGATGCCGGGGGTTTGGGAAAGGCGCTTCAGGTAAGCCTCCCAGGCACGTTGGGCCTGGAAGCTGTTCCAGCCCCACCAGGCCAGACCGGCCAGCAACACGGCTGAGGCCAGCCAGACTGCGTAGGGGCGACGGCGCTCGGGGCGCTTGTACTGGGTTTCCAGCAAGGTTTCCAGTATGGGCCGCACATCGGCAAAAACTTGGTTGTCGCCCGAATAACGACGCAATTCCTCGGCGAAGCGAGTATGAATTTCCGAAAGGGCGTCCTGTAAGCGCTCCTGTAGCTCCGGGGGCGGAGTACCGCGAACTACCGCCGCCAGGACGGCCTGGGCGCTCTGCTCGACCACCAGAACCCGCTCACCAAAATTCACCGTGTTGAGCCCCGCCTGTGGATCGAAAGAATCCCGCACAAAATCGCCGATGGCCGTGAGCATGCCCGAGACCAGGGCACCGTCCTGGACATTGACCCCTTCGGCCACCTGATGGGCCAGCAACAGCCCGCTGTCCCGCTGGATGAGCAGCACCTGCTCCACCCGGTACAGAAGAGTGTGCGAGAGCACCACCTCGGCAAAGGTCTTGCCGGTAGAGAGGGCCTCGAGCCGCCAGCGGAGGCCCTGGAGGCTGAAGACCTGGTCGAGGGTCTGGTTGAGGCTCTGGGTCAGCGAGGCAAAGAGGCTGGCTACCGCCCGGCGAATGGCTGGCAGCAAGACCGGAAACAAAATTTCCACCAGCAGCTTGGGGTTGCGCCGCACCAGCCGCACAAAGGTTTCTTCCAGAATCGGGTTCAGGGCGTACTGTATCGATTTATCCGTGTGGGCCCGCCGAACCAGGGCTTCGGGGAGCACTTTAGAGACCTGCTCTTCCCAGAGCCTGGGGTCTTTCAACTCCTCCAGGGCTTGCTGCTCAGGCTCGAGCAACAAGCGCCGCAGCGCCTCGAGGTCGCCTTGGGTGGGGGGAGTGGGGTGTGCCATGACCAGGGTGGGGCAGGGGAGAGGGGGGTAACCGGCTACCTCTCCAGGCCCGCTGCATTACGCCTTCCGCAGCTTTTCGGCCAGGCCCTCCAGCAGTTGGGCCAGGGTGGAGCGGTCGGTTTTGCTCAGACGCAGCTCATCTATAGCGGCCTGGAGGCTGGTGGCTAGTTGGTCGAGCTTCTTGCTCAGCTCTTTGCCCTGATCCTTCAGGTCGGCCCGCAACTCTTTCATCTGCGAGGCCAGCTCGCCTTCCAGGTTGCTCACGGCGGTGTCGAGGTTCTCCTGGAGTGACCGATCGGCAATTTCTCGTTCCTGCGCTTCTTGCTCCAGGAGCCCAACCATCCGACTTTCCAGGGCTGCAATTCGCTCGAGCAGGCTCTGGTTCATCTGTTCCGCATTCTCCTGAACGCGCTGCTCCAGGCCCTGGAGTTTGCGCTCGAACGCCTGCATCTGCTGTCCAAATAGAATCGAGCGAATCTGCTCGAGGTGGGCATCGGGGTTCTCAGCCCCTCTGGTTTCTTCAACTACTCCTTGTTTCGACATGCCATCACCTTATCACAAGCTTTTTTTGAGCCTTGCACCACTTGGACAGGTTCATCTATGCCACCTTTGTTTGAACCCTTTGCATGCTGTGGGAGCGGTGAGGTAGGGGACAGAAGTTGAAGAACCGCTACCTACCTCCTACAAGCCACCCCCACCTTATGTATCGTTGAAAGTTTGTTATACACCTGAAGTTGGTATCATACCCGAATAAAAGCGGCTATCTGGGGGTTCTCACGTAAAGCTTGCAGATCCTGGGGGCCTGGCAGCTCGGGCCGGTCACGCTCGGCATTGACCAGGCACAAGAAGCCCAGGGGCTCATCTTCAGCAGCGCGGAACTGATGCCAGGCCAGGGGGGGCACGGTAATCAGGTCGTGCAGACCAATCGGATGCACCTCGTCCCCCACCAGACAGGCCCCCCGCCCGCGGATAACCATGACCGCGTGTACGTGCTGGTGGCGCTCGAGGGTGGTATGTCCCCCCGGCGCTACCTCAAAGTAGCGCCATTGGGCGGCCAGGTGGGGGTCGTCGAACAGCACCTGGCGGGTTACGTTCTTGAACGGTGCCTTTTCCCCCATTTTATAAGCCAGCACTTCCACATCTTCCCAGGTGAAGCCCTGGGCAGCCCGCTTGGTTTTGGCTCGAGTGGCCGCCATAGCCCCATTTTACCGCTATATTTTGCCCACGCTGGCCGCCACTTTCTGTACGAAAGCCTGGGTACGTTCCAGCAACCTGTCTCCTGCCGCCAGCAGGTTGCCCCCGATCAGCAACATGGAATCAGGCCCATAAAAGCTCACCATCTCCTCGACCCGTTCCACCGTCATGCCCCCAGCCGGAACCGGCAGGGTGGGGCGGAGGTGTCCCCAGGGAGCCCGGGCAGCCTGGGCCAGGTTCATGCAGGTCTCGGTGCTGTAGGCAAATCGCCCACCATAATTGGGAAAAATGGTGGCATCGGCCCCCAGCAGCCGGAACAGCTTGCCTAGCATCAGGGGTGGGGCTATCCGATGGCCTGCGAAGGCAGGGTGGGCCAGTACGGCCATTTCCAGGTCTTTCACTAACTCGGCAAAGGCCGGAAGCCCCGTTAGCATCGGGGCTACCAGCACCACCCGAACCCCCGCTTGTTTGGCAATTTGCAGGCGCTCGAGCAGGGTTTTGGGGCTACCCGTCAGCATGGGGGCATACAGGGTGTGGCCTCCGGTTTGTGCATTGGCCTCTCTAATGGCCTTCTGGATAATGGGAACCCGCTCGGCAAAGGGCGCGTAGGGCTGGTTGGTGAGGCCGTGGTCGTCCTTGACGATATCTATTCCCCCCAGCGCAAAGGTATGGGCCAGTTCGGCCAGTTGGGTAGGGGAGAGGCCCTGGGGCTTGAGGGCGGTGCAGGTGAGGGGCCGGTCATGTACCTGGGCAAGGTGTCGAAGCCCCTCGATTCCAAATTGAGGCCCGTCAAATGCCGCCAGTAACTCTGAGGGCAGCGCGAGGTCTACCAGTTGCACGTCCTCTTGCAAGGCACAGTTGCCAAACAACACGTTGAGCAAGCCCGCGGTTTCAAAAGCTGTGGTCTGGCTGGCAAAGCGCAAAACCACCCGGTAGTAGCCCTCTTCGGTTTCCTGGATGGATGCTACCCGGGCCAGCACCTCGCGCAGAACCTCGGGCTGGCGCACGGCAGAGGGGGGCATCTCGATGCTCTGCTCAATAGCCAGGGCTTCGGCCCTGGCCTCAATCTGGTCGGGGCTGGACTGGATCTGGTAGGTGGCCTCGAGACCGTGCATGCCAGCCGATTCTAAGTGATTCCTGAACCTTGAGAAAAACCACCCCTTGTTCGATTGGCTCAACTACCGAGAGCGGCCCTTTGAGGGGCCCATGGGACATCATCGAGACTGGTGGACAAAACCCCTTTCCCAGGGGGAGAGGGGGAAATGAGAGGTGCGGCAGGCAAGGGTTTTGGGGCCAGACACCAAACGAAACCCCCCACCTTTTAGGGTGGGGGGCAGGGAAGTTGCTATGGAGCGGGAAACGAGACTCGAACTCGCGACCCCAACCTTGG
>NZ_JAGDFV010000013.1 GCF_017497985.1 Meiothermus sp. CFH 77666 | reverse complement strand
GATCAGCAGCAGGTCTTGCCAGCGATGATGGGTTTTCAAGTACTCGCGGGAATCGGGTATCTGGGCTAGATACGGCAACGGACTGGGGATGGAGACAGCTTTCATATGTGATTATGATAAAAGCCTGGGTGGGAAGTGGGGTGTAGACTTTGAAAACTCACCGCCTACCTGCCACCACCCACCCCCATCTCGTGCGTGGCTGAAAAGTGGCCGGAACCCTGTCACAGGTTTCAGGTCGCATGTCGCAGGCCGGAGAACCGCTGAGGCCGTCTTTTATGTGAAAGCTGGCCAGTACCGTGAATCCTCCTTACATGCTCACAAAGCCAGGTAGGCTTTTTGCACGCCTTCGTTGCTCGCAAGCTCCTGGGCGCTGCCCTGCAAGACCACCCTGCCGTGTTCCACCACATAGCCCCGGTCGGCTACCTCGAGGCTCAAAGCCACGTTTTGCTCCACCAGAAGTACACCCACCCCCTCCTTTTTCACCTGTGACAGGGTGCTGAGCACCTCCTCGGCCAGTTTGGGGGAGAGGCCCAGGCTGGGTTCGTCCACCATCAGGATGCGCGGTTTGCCCATCAAGGCGCGTCCGATGGCCAGCATCTGCTGCTCGCCCCCCGAGAGCGTACCGGCCATCTGCCCGCGGCGCTCGGCCAGACGGGGAAAAAGGGCGTAAATGCGCTCCAGCTGGTCAGATTTGCTGGGCCAGGCCAGGAAGGCAGCCCCCAGCAGGAGGTTTTCCTCCACGCTCATTAGCGAAAAAAGCTGGCGGCCCTCCGGCACGTGCCCCAGGCCCAGGCGGGCCCGTCTGGCCGCTGAAACCCCCAGCAAGCTCTGCCCATCCAGGGCAACGCTTCCCGACCAGGGCTTGAGAAGGCCGGAAATGGTACGTAGAGCGGTGGTTTTGCCCGCGCCGTTGGCGCCCAGCAGGGCTACGAGTTCGCCCTCGGCTACCTCGAGGCCCAGCCCGAACAAGACCTGTGCCTTGGCATAGCCTGCAGTCAGGTCGGTCACGGTGAGCTTCACGATGGCCTCCCTGATACCGCCGACGTGCGCTTTGGCAAAGCCTGGCGCTCACCCCTCGCTTCAGCGCATGCTTCTCGCTTTAGCGCGTGACCCTCGACCCTGCTCATGCACTCCTCCCCAGATAGGCTTCACGCACCCTGGCATTCGCCGCGACCTCCTCGTAGCGACCCTCGGCAATCACCTGGCCGTAGTCCATCACCACCACCCGGTCGGCCAGCGCCCGTACCACCGGCATCAGGTGCTCAATGAACAAAACCGTGACCCCGCTGGCCCGGGTGCGCTTAACAAGCTCCACCGCCTCCATGGCCTCTGCCGGGCGCAGGCCGGCCATCACCTCATCCAGGAGCAGCAGCCTGGGCTGGGTGCACAGCGCACGGGCGAGCTCGAGGCGCTTGTCCTCGAGCAGGGTCAGCTCCCCCGCTTCGGTGTCGGCTTTGCCGGTCAGGTCGGTCAGCTCGATGACCTGCTCAACCACTTGCCGGGCGGTCTTGAGGGAGGTGCCGGGCTTGCCGTAGAGGGCGCCTACCATCAGGTTCTCCCGCACGGTCATCTCGGGGAAGGGCTGCACAATTTGAAAGGCCCGCCCCAGCCCCTTCCAGGCCCGTACTTCGGGCGGGGCGTGGGTGATGTCCTCGCCCAGAAACTCGATCTGCCCGGCATCGGGGCGGATAAGGCCCGACAGCAGGTTGAGCAGGGTGCTCTTGCCGGCGCCGTTGGGGCCGATCACCGCCAGGATTTCGCCGCTGCGAACCTCGAGGGTCACCTCCCGGGCCGCCACCACCCCGCCAAAGCGTTTGCTCAAGCCGGCAACCCTAAGCATGGCGGGCTCCTTTGCGGCGGGCAAACAGGCTCATCAAACCCTTGGGGAGGAACAGGATGGTGAGTACCAGCACCACCCCGTACACCACCAGGTAGCCCTCACCGATGCGCAGGCGCAGCCAGGTCTCGAGGCTCACAATAATCAAGCCCCCCAGGAGCGGCCCGGTGGTGGTATAAAGCCCCCCAAAAATCGGAATCACCAGGGCCTCGACGGCCCGGCCCAGGCCGAAGGCATCGTAGGGCGAGAGAAACAGGGTCTTCATGGCGTACACCCCGCCCGCGAGCCCGGCCAGGAAGGCCGAGATCATGAACGTCACCAGCTTGACCCGCACCACCGGCACCCCCAGCACCCTGGCCACCGCTTCCCCTTGCCGGGTGGCCGCCATGGCGTAGTGAAGGCGGCTCCTGCTCAGGAGCAGGCTGGTCACGGTGCAGATGACCAGCACGGCCACCGCCAGGTAGTAGCCTCCCAGCGGGTAGGCCCCCCCAAAAGCAGGCTGTACCGGCAGGCCAATCGAGCCGCCGGTGAACTGTGCTTTGAGCACCAGTGTGCGCATCACCTCGCTGAAGGCCAGGGTGGCGATGGCGAAGTACATGCCGTGCAGCCGCAAGGTCGCGAGCCCCAGCAGCAGGCTAAAGAGCGCCGCTACCGCCCCCCCCACCAGAAGCGCGGGCACGGTTCCCAGCGCAGGGGCGCTCAGGGCGGCTGCGTAGGCCCCCAGCCCAAAAAAAGCCCCGTGGGCCAGCGAAAGTTGTCCCGTGCGGGCCAGCAGATCCCAGGCCAGCGCCAGGCCGCTGATCAAGAACGCGAATTGCGCTGTGTCCAGCGCGAAGGCCCGCCACTGGCCCAGGGGCAGCCCCGGCAACACCAGCGCCAGGAGCAGCAATACCGCCGCCAGCATCATGACAGCCTCCAGCTACGCCAGGTCAGGGCCAGAAAGATGACCAAAAAGAACACCGCCTCCACCCAGCCGCCCCCACCCGGTACGTATGTGCTCACAAAAGCCTCGGCCAGGGCCAGGATGATGGCGGCTGGAACCACGCCCCGCAGGTTGCCCAGACCGGCCATCACGATGATGGCAAAGGCTTTGAGGGTATAGGCAAAGCCCACAGTGGGGGAGGCGTACAGCATCACCGAGAGCATTACCCCGGCAATCCCGGCTAGCGCGGCGGAAAGGCCAAAGGCCAGCAGGTAAATCTGCTGGGTCTCGATGCCCAGCAAACCCGGCGCCAGGCGGTTCTGGGCCACCGCACGCACCGCAAAGCCCAGTCGGGTTTTGCCCAGGAACCAGTAGAGCGCACCCAGCAGGCCCACCGAGAGCACGAAAGCGGCAAAGGGCGGCACACCAAAGGAAATGCCGCCCAGGGCAATGGTCGCGCCTTGATAACTGGTGGAGACCACTCGAGTATCCGCGCCGAACAGCAGCAAGGCGATATTCTGGAGGGCTACGGAGATGCCAAAAGTCAGCAACATCTGGTTGAGCTCCGGTGCGGCCAGCACAGGCCGGATCAGGCCATAGTAGGTGATGGCCCCAACCAGAAACAGCACCAGGGCAGCCAGCCCCAGCGAGATCAGGGGGTCAATGCCCGCCCACACAAAGAGCAGGTACGACACAAAAGCCCCGATCATGGAGAACTCGCCGTGGGCAAAGTTCACAATACCCACCACGCCCACCGCCAGGGCCAGCCCACTGGCCACCAGCGCATAGATGCCGGCGGCCAGGATGCCGTTGATAAGGGTTTGTAGCAGTAAGTCCATAATTTCTGCCGATAGCCGATGGCCAATAGCTGATAGCAAAGGGGCTGTTTGGCTATAAGCCATTAGCTATCAGCTATAAGCCATCAGTAGTTCCCCGGGAACCGTAGCGGACGGGCAGCCCGACTGGCCGGGAAGACCGGACGACGCGAGCCTTCCAGGTACTGGAACTGTAGCCAGATGCTCTGGTTGAAGCCCTGGAAGCGGGTTCTGCCGGTATCCGAGGGTTTGAAGGAGAGGGGGCCGAAGGGGGTGCTCATCTGCACCTTGGCCAGCTCGGCAGCGATGCGATCCTTGTCGGCGGAGTTGGCGGCCTCGACGGCTTTGCCCAGGCTCAGGGCAATCACATAACCCATGGGCGCCATGTATTCGTCGGTAACCTCGCCAAACTTGCGGCGGTACTGGGTTACAAAACGGCGGCTTTCATTGTTGGCTACTGAGGGGAGCCAGGCCGTCATGCCGGCCACGTCGTTGGAAAGGGTGTTCTTCTCGAAGCCCACCGGCCAGGCTGGGGGTGCGCCGTAAATCAATTTGGGTTCCAGGCCCACCTGGCGGGTCTGGGCTGCAATGGGCAGCGCATCCACGTCGTAGCCAATCCAGTACAGGATGTCCGGTCGGAACCCCTTGAGGCGGGTCAGGATGGCCGTAAAGCTGCCGGAGCCCGACTTGAAGGCCTCGGCTTGCACGGTGTAGCCCTGGCGCTCGAGCTGCTGGCGGTAGGTCTGGATGCCAGCCGAGCCAAAGGGGCCGTCTTCGTAGAGGATGGCCACCCGCCGGGCGCCGCTGTCGTAGAGGTGCTTGAAGAACTCGAGGGCCGCCGCCACGTTGTGGTAGTCCCAGGGGTGATAGTGGAAGAAGCGCCCGTAATCGCTAAAAGCCTGTTCCACCACACTGCTGGCTGCGCCGATGCACAAAAACAGGGGGTTGTACTGCTTGACCGGGCCGGAGAGGGCAAAGGTTACCCCCGAGGCCAGTCCCCCGATCACGATGTCCACCCGATCCACCGTCATCAGCTTGGTCAGGGCCGGTACTGCGGTTGCGGGGGTGTTGCCGTCGTCCACCACCACCAGCTCGATCTTGACCTTGCCGCCTGCGTTGACCTCATCCACGCCCAACTGAACCCCGTTGAGCGCAGCTTTACCGGCCACCGTCGAGATGGGTAGCAGCACCCCGACCCGTACCGTGGTTTGGGCCAGCGCAAGGCCGGCCATGCCCAAAACTGCCAGAAGAACCACCAGAACTTTTCTCATGCCTTCCTCCTTCGAACCAAATTACTCAGCCACCCCTTTCCCCCTTCATGGGGGAAAGGGGCCGGGGGATTGGGGGTGTAAAGGCCCATGACCGCAAAAGCCAAGCGCATTTTCCCGCGCTCGCTTGCACGGGGGAAAGGGGCTGGGGGGTTGGGGGTATAAGGGTTCCTTGTCACGCGACAACCTCCTCGTACAAGACGGTGGCCTCTCCGCTGATGACCTGCTCACCCCGCTGGTTGGTGCATATGGTTTCCAGGGTTAGGATGGGCTTATCCTCGCGGATGGCCTTGACCGTCACGGTGGCCGTAATGGTGTCGCCGATGAAGGTGGGCCGCAAAAACTTCAGGGTCTGGCCCAGGTAAACGGCCCCTACCCCCGGTAGCTTGGTGCCGATGGCGGTGGAGATCAGCCCGGCTACCAGAATGCCCTGGGCGATGCGCTGCCCAAAGCGGCTCTTGCGGGCAAACTCTGCATCTACGTGCAGGGGGTTGGTGTCGCCCACTGCCCCGATGAACTGCGCGATGTGGGCTTCGCCGATGGTCTGGGTGTAGCTGGCCGAGTCGCCGACTTTGAACCTCATGCGTGAGCCTCCAAAAAAGCTGTGAGGTGCTGAACCAGAAGAGGGGTGTTTTCCAGGGCTGCGACGTGCCCTACGCCGGGAAGAACGCGGTGGATGGCCCCTGGAATGGCCTCGGCTATTTCCTGGCTATAGAGGGGCGGAAACAACAGGTCCTCCTCGCCCGAGAGCACCAGGGTGGGGGCTTTGATGTTTGCAAGCCGGGGCCGCAGGTCGCCCAGGGTTAGAAAGCCATTCATCAGATTGTGCTGGGCTTCCACACTGGGGGCTGCAAGGAACATCTGCTCGAGCGATGCGGGGGTGTCAATCTCCGGATGGGCCTCCAGAAAGGCCCGCCCCCAGATCCAGGGCAGTGCAATCTGCAAGCGACCCAGGGTGCCACCCCATTCCAGGGCCAGCTGCCAGCTTCGCACCTTGGCCCGGATCAAGGGGTCTACTCGAGCCGTGGTGCAGAGCAGAACCAGCCTCTGCAAGCCGCCGGGCTGCCGGGCTGCGTACACCTGGGCCACAATTCCCCCGTTGGAAAGCCCCAGCAGGTGGTAGCGCCCGATTTCCAGTTCCGTTAGAAGTGCGTGTAAGTCGTCGGCATGGAGTTCGGGGGTGTAGGGGCCTTCGGGTACGGCGCTCTGGCCCTGTCCGCGCATGTCGTAGCGCAGAACCGGAAAGCCATGCAGGTAGGGCATTAAGGGCTCCCAGGCCTCGGTGCGCTGGAAGATGCCGTTGAGCAGTACCAGGGTGGGACGGCCCTCTGGAGCATTTGAACCCTCGAGCCGGTAATAAAGCGTGGTGCCGTTGACGGTAGCGCTAGGCATGTTCCCCCTTGAAACGCGCAGCCAGCGCACTTTTGAGAATTTTGCCGGGGCCGCTTTTGGGTAGCTCGGGGGTGAAGAGAAAGTGCTTGGGCACCTTGTACCCGGCCAACCGGGTTTTCAGGTAGGCCCGTAGCTCCTCCTCGCTCACCGGGTTCTTGAGCACAATGGCGGCCAGCCCCACCTCGCCCCAGCGGGCATCGGGCACGCCCACCACCGCACACTCCAGCACTGCGGGGTGGTCGTAGAGGGCCCGTTCGACCTCGATGGGGTAGACGTTCTCGCCCCCGGAGATGAACATCTCCTTGGCCCGCCCCACAATGAAGTAGCGCCCTTGCTCGTCGCGCTCGGCAAGGTCGCCGGTGCGCAGCCAGAGGCGCCCTTCGTGCTCAATGAGCGCTTCGGCGGTGTCGGCGGGGCGGTGGAAATAGCCCGACATGACCACCGGCCCGGATAGCCAGAGCTCCCCTTGATGGGGGTTTTCCTGGCCGCTGGCATCTACCAGCCGGGCCCACAGGTGGGGCATGGGGCGGCCTACCGACTCGGGGAACTGCTCGGCTTCGTCGAGCTCGAGGGTAAAACAGTTCACGCCGCACTCGGTCAGGCCGTAGCCTTGCTTGAAGCGAACCTGCTTGGCCCTGAAGGCTTCGCGCACCGGGGCCGGACAGGGCGCCCCCCCCGAGATGGCCCAGCGCACGCTCTTTAAGTTGGCTGTGGCAAAGTCCGGGTGCAGCGCCAGCATCTGGAACATGGTGGGCACCAGGAACAACAGGCTCACCCGGTGTTCCGAAACCCAGTGCAGGTACTCGGCGGGGTCGAACTTTTCCTGAATAATCACCCGGCCCCCCAGGTAGAGTAATGGGGTCGCCAGGGCATTCAGGGCCGCATGGAACATGGGGGTCGAGACGATGTAGGCGTCGTCTTTTTGCAGGCCCCAGCTCAAGCAGGTCTGGAAGGCATTGACCAGCAACTGCCGGTATGGGATGAGCGCCCCTTTGGGCAGGCCGGTGGTGCCGCCGGTAAAGAGAATCAGGGCGGGGTCGTCGGGTGCTGCCTGGTAGGGCGAAAGGGTGCCGGGCGAAAGGGTTTGCAGCGCCTCGAGCGGCCAGGCCCCTGGGTCTAGCCGCCGGGCCAGGTCGGCGAAGTCCGGCCCGTAAAAGAGCGCCCTGGGGCGGGTGTACTCGAGCAGCCCCCGAAGCTCGGCTTCGCTCAGGCGGTGATTGAGCAGGGTGGGCACAAAGCCCAGCAGGGGCGCGGCAAAGTAGAGCTCGAGGTAGCCCAGATGGTTGAGGCTCAAAACCCCTACCCGGTCGCCTTTCTGAATACCCAGCCCGGCCAGCGACGCTGCAGCCCGCCGGGCTCGCCGGTACAGTTCGCCGTAGCTCACCCAGTGCCCGTGCCACCACACTGCCGGGCGGTCGGGGTGGTACTCGGCCAGGCGGGCCAGCCAGTTGGCGTTTAGCTCCATAGGCCCTCCGCTGCTTCCTCTTCCCAGCGCAACACCGCCGCGCCCCAGTGATACCCCACCCCTGCTGCGGCCAGCGCCAGCAGGCTGCCGGGCCCAATCTTGCCAGCCTGCCGCGCCAGTTGCACCGAGAGGATGGGGTCAATCTGGCCCAGGTGCCCGTAGTCCGAAAGGTAAATCGAGCGTTCCGCCCCCAGCCCCAGGCCCTCGAGCACCGCTTTGTGCGCGGAAGGCTTCATGTGCAGCAGCGCCAGATAATCCAGGTCGGCGGCGGTGTAGCCAGCCTGTCGCAAGGACCCGTTGATAACCTCCATAAAACCGGGTATGGAGACCCCCTCGAGCCGCGATTTCATCAGTTCCGGTTCGGCCACGCGCAGCTTGTACTGGTCGGTGTTGGTGGGGGTAAGCGGGGCCACCGTGCCGCCCACCGGAACCCGGACGGTGTTGGCCAGCACGGGGTCGGTCTTGAGCTGCGTGGATAGCAGCCTCAGGCCCGGCCCCAAGCGGGTCAGAACGGCAGCGCCCCCTCCTGCGGCCAGGTCGTACATGAAGCGCACCGACTCGTCCCGGTAGTCAATCAGGTCGCCGTTGCGGTAGCCGCCTGCAACCAGGATGGTCTCGATTTCGGGGCGGCTGGCAAAAAGCCCCTCGGCCACGGTCAGGGCGGTGATAAAGGTGGCGCATTTCTGATTGAGGTCGAAGCACCAGGCGCGGTGGGCGTCCAGCATCTGGGCCATCAGGGGTGCGCTGGTCCAGACCGGGAAGTCCTTGTGCTCGTCGGTAATGCTGATCACCACGTCCAGCTCGGCCCCGCCGAGACCGGCTTCCTTCAGGGCTTCCTGAGCAGCCCAGGCCCCCATCCGGGCCGGGTGGTCGTCGGGGCCCGGCACGGGCTTCTGATGGATGCCCAGCTTCTCCCGCACCACCCACTCCGGCAGCCCACTGGCCGCAGCGATTTCGCCGCTGGTCATGCGCGGTGCTGGTAAATAGACCCCTAGGCCCCGAAGGTACGCCATCTCGAACCTCAAAACTTGATTGAGGTGAGTTTACCCAGGGGTTGTTACAAGGTTGTTACACTCAAACGACTAATGCCTAAATTTACCTGGATAGTTATTTTTGAGTGGGATTCCTATACCCCTCATTCGGCGACACCCCAGATGCAGTTAATGATGTCTCCGACAGCATTCTCCTAAACTGCTGACGGGGTGTCGCCACCTTCTCCCGCAAGGGGAGAAGGAAAGCGGTACTGGTAGATTTGGCATAAGTGGTTATTGATAAGAAATCCTTCCGATCTAGTCCTTTAGCGTCCTCTGGCTTTGCTCAAAAGGGTTTTCTGTATCCCGATAGCGGACGTGGAGATTGTCGGGGCGGGGAGGGTTCTCGAGTTCCAGCCTGGAGCGGCGTTGGTGTTTGGTCAGTTGCTTGAACCTATCGTAGCGGATGGACTCATGCAGAGTTCTTATGAGACCAAGCATGCTAACTGAAGCGACGATTGGTCATCCTCACCTTAGCAGCATCCCCGTGGGGTCGGGCCGCCAGGAGCGCAGCACCTTCATGTAGTTGCCGCGCTCGAAGGCGTCGGGGTTGGCGACGTTAATCTGGCTCATGCTGCCCTGCATCTGGCGGATGGACTCGTACTCGCGCTCTTCCATCCAGCGCACCAGGTCTTGCAGGATTTCCCGGATGCGGCCCAGGCCGTTTTTGAGCAGCTCCGAGGCCATCATGGTCACTTTGGCGCCGGCCATCATGCTCTTGAGCACCTCGAGGTGCGTGTGTACCCCACTGGTAATGGCAAAGTCGGCCTGGATGCGCCCGTACAGGATGGCCACCCAGGTGAGCGGCAGGCGTAACTCGTCGGCACGGCTCAGCACCAGGTTGGGGGTGACTTCCAGGTGCTCGAGGTCGAAGTCGGGCTGGTAAAAGCGGTTGAAAAGCACCAGGCCCGAGGCCCCAGCCTGCACAAACCGGGCGGCCATGTGGCTGAAGTTGCTGAAGTAGGGCCCTACCTTTACCGCAATGGGAATGGAAACGCTCTGGCTCACGTCCCGCACCACGTCCAGGTACATCTCCTCGACCTCGAGGCTGGTCAGGGTGGGGTCGGTGGGGAGGTAGTACAGGTTGAGCTCGAGGGCGTCGGCCCCGGCCTCCTCCATCAGCCTGGCATACTCTATCCAGCCGCCCGACGACACCCCGTTGAGGCTCCCGATGATCGGAATGTGCGTGGCCTCCTTGGCCTTGCGAAGAAGCTCCAGGTACTCGTGGGGCCCCACGTTGAACTCGTGGGCTTTGGGGAAGTAGTCCAGGGCCTCGGCGTAGCTGTGGGCGCCGTACTCGAGGTAATGGTGCAGGGCGTGGCTCTCCTGCTCAATCTGCTCCTCAAAGAGCGAGTACATCACCACGGCGGCAATGCCTGCGTCTTCCAGTCTGCGGATACCATCCAGGGTATACGAAAGGGGCGAGGCCGAAGCAACGAGCGGGTGGGCTAGCTTCAGCCCCAGGTAGGTGGTGCTGAGGTCGGGCTGGGTCATACTTCCTCCGTTGCTTTTGCAGGGGTCTGGACAGCAGTCTCTGGTGCATGGGACTGGGCCATCTCTTCGTAAATTTTCCAGCGGGCCAGGACTGCCTCCTGGGCGGCCTGGAACATCTTTTCGGCCTCTGGGTTGATTTGCCTTAGCATCCGGTAGCGGTTTTCGTGCAGGGCGTAGTCCTTGAAGCTAATCCTGGGGGGCCTCGAGTCGAGCTGGAAGGGGTTTTTACCCTGGGCCTGGAGGCGGGGGTCGTAGCGGTACAGCGGCCAGTAGGCCGATTCGGCAGCGAGCCTTTGTTGTTCCATGCCCTTGGCCATATCAATACCATGAGCGATGCAATGGCTGTAGGCAATAATCAGCGCCGGGCCATCGTAACTCTCCGCTTCCAGGAAGGCCCTGACCGTCTGGGCGTCGTTGGCGCCCATGGCCACCTGGGCCACATACACATAGCCATAGTTCATGGCGATGCGTCCCAGGTCTTTTTTGGGTGTCGCCTTGCCGCCGGAGGCAAACTTGGCCACCGCGCCCAGCGAGGTGGCCTTGGAAGCCTGCCCCCCGGTGTTGGAATAGACCTCGGTGTCGAGCACCAAGAGCTTCACGTTGCGCCCGCTGGCCAGTACATGATCGAGGCCGCCAAAGCCGATATCGTAGGCCCAGCCGTCGCCCCCCACAATCCACACCGACTTGCGCACCAGCACGTCGGCCAGGCTCAGCAGATCCCTGGCTTTGGGGTCGCCCTGCCCTTCCAGGCGCGACTTTAGCAGGGCAACCCGGGCCCGCTGGGCCGCGATTCCGGCCTCGTCGGACTGGTCGGCCTCCAGCAGGGCATCTACCAGTTCGGCGCCCAGGGTTTCTTGCATCTGGCCCAGCAGTTCGCGGGCGTACTCGTTTTGCTTGTCCAGGGTCAGGCGCATCCCCAGGCCAAACTCGGCGTTGTCTTCAAAGAGCGAGTTGCTCCAGGCCGGGCCGCGCCCCTCGCGGTTTTTCGCCCAGGGGGTGGTGGGCAGGTTGCCCCCGTAGATGGACGAGCAGCCGGTGGCGTTGGCAATCAGGCTGCGCTCCCCAAAGAGCTGGCTCAAAAGCTTCAGATAGGGGGTCTCGCCGCACCCGGCACAGGCCCCGGAGAACTCGAAGAGCGGTTGCAGGAGTTGCACATTCTTGACGTTGTTGAAACTCAAACTGTCGTGGCGGGGGTAATCGGGCAGGCTCAGGAAGAAGTCCCAGTGCTGTCTGCCCTGTTCACGCAGGGGGAGCTGAGGGGCCATGTTGATGGCCTTGCGCCCCACCTGGCTCTTGTTCTTGGCCGGGCAAACCTCCACACACAGCGAGCAGCCTGTGCAGTCTTCTACCGCCACCTGAAGGGTATAGCGCTGGTCTTCCAGGCCCTTCCACATGGCTTTGGCGGTCTGGAAGCCCTCGGGGGCGCTGGCGAAAGCCTCCGGCGGGGCAATTTTCGAGCGAATAACTGCATGAGGGCAGACCAGCACGCACTTACCGCACTGAATGCAGACCGCCGGGTCCCAGACCGGCACCTCCTGGGCGATGTTGCGCTTCTCCCACTGGCTGGTGCCGGTGGGGTAGGTGCCATCGGGGGGCAGGGCGCTCACCGGGAGCAGGTCGCCCTTGCCCGCCAGCATGGGCGCGGTGACCTTTTGCACGAACTCGGGCGCCTCGGGCGAGACCACCGGGGGCAGGTGACGGTTACTGGTAGCGCTGCCGGGCACTTCCACCGGGTAGAGGTGGGCCAGCGCGGCATCCACTGCCGCAAAGTTTTTGCGCACCACGGCCTCGCCGCGTTTGCCGTAGGTCTTGCGGATGGCCTCCTTAATTTTGCCGATGGCCTCTTCGCGTGGAAGTACGCCCGACAGGGCAAAGAAGGCCACCTGCATCACCGTGTTCATCAGGGTGCCGAGCCCCACTTCGCGGGCTACCTGGTAAGCGTTGATGGTGTAGACCTGGAGCCGTTTCTGGATGATCTGCTGCTGGACCTCGAAAGGCAGGTGGTTCCAGGTCTCGGCGGGGCTGTAGGGGCTGTTAATGAGCAGGGTGGCCCCTTCGCGGGCGTTCTCGAGCACGTCGTAGCGCTCGAAGAAACCAAACTGGTGCACTGCCACAAAGTCGGCCTCCTGAATCAGGTAGGTGCTCTTGATGGGCTTGGGGCCAAAGCGCAGGTGGCTGATGGTGCGGGCCCCGGACTTTTTGGAGTCGTAGACAAAATAACCCTGCGCGTAAAAGTCGGTTTCCTCGCCGATAATCTTGATGGAGTTTTTGTTGGCCCCCACGGTTCCATCCGACCCCAGCCCCCAGAACACCGAGCGTTTGACCTCAGGCGGTTCGATAGAGAGATGAGGGTCGTAAGGCAGGCTGGTATGAGAGATGTCGTCGTGGATACCCAGGGTGAAGTGGTTTTTGGGCGAGGGTTTTTTCATCTCCTCCAGGAGCCCAATCAGCATGGCGGGGGTGAACTCTTTGGAGGATAGCCCATAGCGACCTCCCACTACGGTGGGCCGCTTGTCGGGAAGGCCCTCGGCCAGGGCCGTGACCACATCCTGGTACAGCGGCTCGCCGGCGCTGCCGGGCTCCTTGGTGCGATCGAGCACGGCGATAACCCGGGCACTCGCCGGAACCGCCTGCACGAAGGCTTCCACGCTGAACGGGCGATAGAGCCGTACCTTGATGAGCCCGACCTTCTCGCCCCTGGCTTGCAGGTACTCGATGGTCTCCTGAGCGGTCTCGGCCCCCGAGCCCATCAGCACCACCACCCGCTCGGCATCCGGTGCCCCGAAGTAGTCGAATAGCCTGTACTGTCGTCCGCTGCGCTCGGCCAGGCGGTTCATGTAGGCCTGTACGATGGAGGGCACCTTCTGGTAATAGGGGTTAACGGTTTCCCTGGCCTGGAAATACACATCCGGGTTCTGCGCGGTTCCACGCAGAACCGGGTGGTCGGGGGAAAGGGCCCGGGCGCGGTGGGCCCGGATGAACTCTTCGTTGATCAAAGCCCTGAGGTCGTCATCCGAAAGGGCCTCAATTTTCATCACCTCGTGGGAGGTGCGAAACCCATCCATCACGTGCAGGAAGGGAATCCGGCTCTCCAGGGTGCTGGCCTGGGCCACGAGGGCAAAGTCCTGGGCTTCCTGTACCGAACCCGCAAACAGCATGGCCCAGCCGGTGGCCCGGGTGGCCATGACGTCCGAATGGTCGCCAAAGATGGAAAGCCCCTGGGCTGCAATCGAGCGAGCCGCAATGTGAAAGACCGTGCTGGTGAGCTCGCCCGCAATCTTGTACATGTTGGGGATCATCAGCAGCAGGCCCTGGCTGGCGGTGAAGGTGGTGGTGAGCGCCCCGGTTTGCAAGGCTCCGTGCACGGCCCCGGCAGCACCCCCTTCAGACTGCATCTCCTGTACTAGAGGTACCGTGCCCCAGAGGTTTTTCTGGCCCAGGGCGCTCCACTGGTCGGCAAACTCGCCCATGGGGGAGGATGGGGTGATGGGGTAGATGGCAATGACCTCGTTGAGCTTGTAGGCGATTCTGGCAACGGCCTCATTCCCGTCTACCGTGATGACTTGTGGCATGATGGCCTCCTAGCAAAGAACCTAGCTCAAATCTGGGCTTTTCCCAAGGGACACATTGCCCATCGCTGCAAAGCTACTGAGCACGGTTGCGACAATGGCACAAGGAGTATCGAACCCAACAACCAGCACACCTGCCACCGAGAGGGTTAGTGGATGAGCAGGGAAGAAACCCAGCCTCAAATCCGGCATGTGGCCTGGGCGGGTAAACTAAAGTTCCATGCCCTACCGTGTACCCAAAAGCCGATTGCTGCCCCCCCGTACGGCTCGAGAGGTGGATCGGCTGCGTTTGCATGAGGTGCTGAACCAGGGTTTTGCCAGGAGCCCTGTGCTGGTGCTGGCGGCGGGGGCTGGGTACGGTAAATCCACTTTGTTGGCGGGCTGGCCGGGGGTCTGGCTCACCCTGGGAGTAGACTGCTCAGACCCAGTGGTGTTGGGCTGGCACCTGGTGGAAGCCTACAGCCAGTGGATGACTGAGCGGTCAGAGGCCGTACAGGCCACGCTCGAGGCCGGTAGGCGCGAGCCTGCTGGAAATTTCACGTGGAATCAGGCACCACAGCGGATGCCTCGTTTTACGCTCGAGGCCGGTAGGCGCGAGCCTGCCTGGAGCGGTGGGTTTATGCAAGATGCATTGCGCGAGACACGTCTTGCGCTCGAGCGTGGGGCATGGGCCAGTGCGGGCGAGGCGTTCCTCGAGGCCCTGGGCGATCTGCCACCCCACCTGCTGGTGCTGGACGAGGCCCAGCGGGCCGCCAGCCGCGAGTCTGTGGCCTTGCTGCGAACCCTGACCCAGCTTCCGGGGCTGCGCGTGGCCATACTCACCCGCCGGGCCGCTCCCTGGGAGGTGCTGGGGCGGGTGCTGGATGAGCGCGAGCTGGCTTTCGATGCCGAGGAGGCATTGCGGCTTGGCAGAGCCATTGCCCCCGAGCTGCCCGCTTTTGAGGTGGAGCAGGCCCACAGCCTGGTGCGCGGCTGGCCCCTGGGGCTGCGTTTGTTGCTGCGGGCCATGCAGCGGGGCGCCAAGCCGGAACAGGCTTTCTATGCCCACCCCGACCCCGAAGGACTGCTGGCCATTCTGCTGCCCGCGCTGCCAGAGGGGGTGCAGCAGCTTGCCGCCAGGGCCAGTGTGCTGGGGGAGCTGGGGGCAGAGGAGGCCCGCTGGCTCGGCGACCTGGAGGCGCTGGAGCCCTATGCAGCCGACCTGCTGCTGGAAAAAGTGGGCGGACGCATTCGCTTTCACCCCCTGGTGCGGCAGGCCCTATTGACCTTGCTGGAGCCGGGCGAGGTGCGAAACCTGTTGTCCAGGGCCGCCGATACCGCCCTGCAGCGGGGGGAGGATGTGCAGGCTGCGGGGTATTTGCTCGAGGCCGGGCGTCTGGGCCACGCAGCCGACCTGGTGATGAGCCGGGGCGAAGCCTGGCTTACCCGTGGGCTCACCTACACGCTGCTGGCCATGCTCGAGCGCCTGCCCGAAAACATGCTGCACACCCGCCCTGCCCTGCGCTTTTTGCACGGCGAGGCTTTGCGGCAAGCCGGACGCTATGCGGAGGCCGAACAGGTTTATCAGCAAGCCCTGGAAGGTGGCCTAGAGCGGGCTTTGCTGGGCCTGTCGCGGTTGTACCTTGATACGGTCGAGCCGGCCAGGGCGCAGGGTTATTTGCTGGCGGCCAGGGCGCGTTTCCCTGAAGAAGTGGCCCCATTATGGGCCGAAAATTTGCTCAACTCGGGTAGGGTTCAGGAGGCCATAGCCCTGGGCCTCGAGGGCCCCCGGGTTTGGCTGCGCAGCGGGCAGCCGGAACGCGCCCTGAACGAGCTACGGCAATGGGAGTCCGCAACCACAGCGCGAGCCCCGCAAAACCACCGCGAAGGCACCCTGCTGCTGGCCCTGCTGGAAGCTGTGGCGGGCGATGCCAGGGCCGCCGAAACAGCCGCCCGACGGGGGCGGCGTGAGGGAGAGACCCTGGGAAGCCCGTTTGTGGTGGCCCTGGCCGAGGCGCGGCTCGGCCATGCGCTGCTGGCGCAGAACCGCTGGCAGGAGGCCGCCGAAGCCTACCGACGCGCGCTCTCGCTTTCGCAAGGAGGCCCCTCGAGGCTACAAGTGGAGCCCCTGGGGGGCCTGGCTGCCCTGGGAGAGCAAAAAGCATTTGGCGAGATGGTTCGCTTTGCCCGCGAGTCAGGCGACGCCTGGGTCGAAGCCTTCATGACCCTGATGGCCGCCCAGGCCCACCTGCGTCGGGGCCAGGCGTTCGCCCTGCCCGCCCTGGCCGGGGTGGATGACCCCTTTTTGCTGACGCTGGCCGAACATGCTTCCTGGCAAAAGAGCGCCGTTGTGCTGTTGGAGCGCTACCCCTTCCTGAGCAAACCCACCCTGTTTGCCCCGCCCCCACACCTGAGCCGCAGGCTCTGGTGGGAAGCCGGAAGGCTGAACCTGCCTTACCACCCAGGGGTCTGTGTCGAGGTGCGGGCGCTGGGCACCCTGCGGGTGCGGGTGGGCTACCAGGAGGTTCGATTCAAGCGGGAGAAAACCCGGGTTTTGCTGGCTTTGCTGCTGGTGCGCGACTGGAGCAAGGAAGCGCTTATGGAGGCCCTCGAGGTGTCCGACGGGGAGTTCAGGGTGCTGTGGTCGGAGCTTTTGAACACCCTGGAACCGGGGCGGCCCAGCCGTGCACCGGGGTACTTCTTGAAGCCGTATGCCCTGGCGGACGTACCCGAAATCTGGGTGGACTTGCGGCACCCCACCGATGAGGAGACCCTGCCCTTTGAGGGGATGGATCACCCCGAAATTGACCGTTTCAGGGCGGCCTGGCAGCAAAATTTGTTACAAAGGTACCGCCAGAGCGAGTCGCCCGCCGACTGGCTGCGGGGTTTGAAGCTCGAGCCCCTCGACCAAAACCTGTACGCTCGCCTGTTGCAAACCGACCTGCGCCTGGAAGCCGAGCGCATTTATACGCAGGCCATAAGGGAGCTCGAGTTAGAAACCTAGCGGTCTGGTAAGTAAATTTATGTGTCATTCTGAACGTAGCGAAGAGAAGTGAGGAATCTGATGTGCTTCAGTCCACTGTAATCACTGTCCCTTTGTAGAGCCAGATTCCTCGTTGCACTGCGTGCGCCTCGGAATGCATTGCGAGGAGGCCGGAGGCCGACGAAGCAATCCAGAGGAGGCTTACCCACCGTTCGGCCGGGTAGCGTGAACTGGATTGCTTCGCATCCGGCAGATGCTCGCAATTAAACCCTGGACTCCAGTGAAGAGAGAATGCAGGGGCAACTCTAAGACGGTGAAATCGGTTATGACCTCGAGGGTTCGATTCTTTCAGCTGATCCTGGCCTCGCTGCGTTCTAAGCTGCCCCGCACCTCAGTCCGTTTGCCGCACATCGGCCGCATCCCGCAGCGCATCCCCCAGAAAGTTGTAGGCCAGCACGGAGATAAAAATCAGAATACCGGGCGTCAGGAGCCAGGGGTAGAGCGAAAGCGACTGGAAGTTTTGCGCGTCTTTCAGGAGGAGCCCCCAGCTGGCCATGGGCTCCTTGATGCCCAGCCCTAAGAATGAGAGCGCCGATTCTCCGATGATGTAGCCAGGCAGGGCCAGGGTAGCGGTCACGATCAGATAGCTACTTAAGTTGGGCACGATGTGCCGCAGGATGATGCGCAGGTTGGAAGCCCCCTGGGCCACGGCAGCCGTCACGTAGTCCACCTCGCGCAGCGCCAATACCTGCCCCCGCACCACCCGTGCCAGCCCCGCCCAGCCTATGAACGAGAGCACCCCAATAATGCCCAGATAGACGTAGGTACTCGGCCAGCTTGCCGGAATTACCGTCGAGAGGGCCATCAGGATGGGCAGGCGTGGAATGGAGAGCAAGACCTCGGTGGTGCGCTGGATCAGGGTGTCCACCCAGCCGCCAAAGTAGCCCGAAATTCCTCCCAGCAGAATCCCAATTGCAAAGGAGATCAGCACCCCAATCACCCCCACCGTGAGCGAGACCTGTGAGCCAACCAGGATGCGTGAAAACAAGCAGCGCCCAAACTGATCGGTGCCCAGCGGAAAAAAGTAGCCCTCGGACTCCGGGACGCCAAACAGGTGCCAGTTGGTTTTGAGCCCCAGAAAGCGGTAGGGCTCCCCCTGGGCGATAAAAAAGCGGATGGGGGTGGGGCGGCTCTGGTCTTCCCGGTAGCTGCTGATGAAGGTTACCGGGTCGCGTTCGCGCTTGAGCTGGTAGACGTAGGGCCGAACCGGACGGCCATCCCGAAAGAAGTAAATGCGCTGGGGTGGCTGGTAGACGGCATCGGGGTGCTGGACGGTCAGGTTGTAGGGGGCCAGAAATCCGGCAAAAAACGCTACCCCATACAGCACCAGCAGCACCACACCGCTGATCACGCCGGGTTTGGAGTGCAGGAAGCGCCGCCAGGCCAGATAGAGGGGGTTGTTGCGTTTATCCATGCCGAACCTCTACTCGTAGCGAATGCGGGGGTCTACCCAGGCCAGCAGGATGTCGGCCAGCAGGTTCCCCACCATCAAGAGCACCGCCGATAGCATCAGCAGGGCCATCACCACGTACTGATCCTTGTTCAGCAGGGAGTCGTATAAAAAGGGGCCGATGGTGGGCAGGCTCAGGACAATCGAGGCGATGATGGTGCTGGATATGAGGGTGGGGAGCTGGAGCCCGGCCAGGCTGATGAGCGGGTTGATGGCGTTGCGCACGGCATGTTTCCAGAGCACCACCCGCTCGGCGAGCCCTTTGGCGCGGGCGGTGCGGATGTAGTCCTGGTTTAAGACATCCAGCAGGTTGGCCCGCATCTGTCGCATGATGGTGGCGGTGCCGTCGAGCCCAATCACGATGAGGGGAATCCAGAGATGCCCCAGCATGTCCCGGAACTTAGCCCAGCTCCAGGGGGCATCAATGTACTGTGGGCTGAACAGGCCTCCCACGGCGGTACCCCCGCTCACGAGCACCAGATAGATGAGCAGCAGCGCTACCAGAAAATCGGGGGTGGCCAGCCCAAAGTAGCCCACGAAGTTGAGGGCGGTGGAGGAGGGCCCGTAGCGGTTCAGGGCGGTGTAGATGCCCAGCGGGATGGCAATCACCCAGGTAGCCAGAATGGTCAGGGCGGCCAGAAAGACCGTCCAGCCCATGCGCTCCCAGATCAGCTCGGAGACCGGGCGGCTATTCAGGAACGAGTAGCCGAAATCGCCGCGCATAATGCCCCCCAGCCAGTGGAGGTACTGCACCCAGACTGGCTGATCCAGCAGATACTGTCGGCGGATGTTCTCGACGGTCTCGCGGCTGACTCGAGGATCCTCGAGCAGGTTTTCCAAAAAACCCCCGGGCTGGAGCTGGATAACCGCAAACACCAGCACCGATATGAGGAGCAGGGTGGGTATGGCCACCAGGATGCGCCGCAGAACAAAATTAAACATCCGGCAACTCAACTCCTACCATCGAACCGATTTTCCTTGATCCGATTACCCAGGGATGGGTTGGTCAGGAACTTGGGCTCTAACATGGTTGCTTGAACCGTTGGCCCAGTGTGCACTATCAAACCTAGCGTTGAATGTGAACCACCAGGGCAACACCTAGGTTTTGATCCGGTCTGGCGTCAGTATTTGAAGCCAGATACGTGAGAGGTAGTCCAGGGAGTCGCTTTGTGTGGTGAGACTCGAGGTTCCCTGAACTACCTCCTCCAGAGCCCAGTCGGCTGGTCAGGAATGGGCTCGACTACCGCTGGAACATCAAAACCAGGGGGTTGAAGCCGGGGATTACCCCCAGGCTGTAGATGTAGTTGCCATAGCGGTTAGAAACAGCGCCCACTGCGTACTCCTTGGCAATCACGATGACCTGAGCTTCACGCGCCACGATGGCCTGCCAGCGGTCGTAGAGGGCCTTGCGCTGGGTGAAGTTGGTGGTGCTGGCGGCGCGTTCCCACAGGTCGTAAATCTCCCGCTCCCAGGGCAAAAAGTTATTGAACTGCGGCTGTCCGCCGGGGGTGGTGGGCTGGGTGGCCTGGTGCCAGTAGTAAAGGGCCCCGCCCGGCTTCCAGATGGGGGTGCGCAACTCGGGGTCGGGCTGGTCGCCCAGTCCCAGGAGAATCACCTCCCAGTCCTGGCCCCGTCCGGTGGCCAGCAGGTTGGCCGCCAGGATGCCCTGCAGGTTGACCTTAACGCCTACGCGCTGGAAGTCGTTTTGCAGGATGGTGGCGATGGCCGTAAAGACCGCGGAGTTGGAGCCGTAGGTAAGGGTGAACTCGAGGGGTCTACCGCTGGGCAAGCGCCGGATGCCATCGGCGCCCCGGGTTAGCCCAAGCTTATCCAAAGCTGCGTTAGCGGCGTTCAGGTCGAACCGGCCTTGCAGGCGAGGGACTTCTGGATAAAACCACTCCGAGAGAGGGGCTACCCCATAGCTGGCCCGCTCGGCCAGGCCGTTGTACACGTCCTCGATGATTCGCTCGCGGTTGACCGCAAACTGCATGGCCCGGCGGAAGTCCGAGTTCTTGAACAGCGCGGCCAGCTCGGGGTTCTTGGCGTTGTAGTTGAAGCCGATGTGGGGGGGTGAGCCAAATAGGGCCCTGAACTGCACCACCCGGAAGGGGGCCCCCTGGGTCTCGCGGCGCTTGAGGTCGGGGAACTCTGCGCCGGTGATGTTAATCTGGCCCAGGTTGCCGGCCAGGAACTGCGCGACACGGGCCTGGGAGTCGGTGATGATCAGGTACTGGAGCTGGTCGAGGTAAGGCAGGGCGTTGCCTGCAGCATCGCGCTTCCAGTAGTTGGGGTTCTTGACCAGCGTAACCTGCTGCCCCGGGGTGTAGCTGCGCAGACGGAAGGGCCCGGTGCCCACCACTTCCTCGGGGTTGACGTTGGTGGGCCAGGCCGTGTTGATTTCAGCCCGGGGCTTGCCTCCTTCCTGGCTGAAAGGTAGCAGTTTGTGCTTGGGCATAATGGGCAGCCGCATGTAGTGGATGAAGGCCGGGGCCGGTTTGGGCAGGGTAAAGCGCACCCGGAAATCGCCCAGCTTTTCGACCCTGACCCCCTCGAAGTTGGCGGCATCGCCCCCCCTGGCCTCGGGGTTGGCCACAATCTGGGTGTAGGTGAACACCACATCATCGGCGGTGAAGGGGCGGCCATCGTGCCAGCGCACGTCACGCCTGAGGTCGAAGGTGTAGACGCGGCTTTCGCTGATGGTCCAGCGCGACGCCAGGGCCGGCTCGATCTGGTAGTTGGCCAGGTTGTACTCAATCAGACCGTCGAACATCTGATTGGTCAGGTTTTGAATGGCGGCGTCAATGGCCCCGTAGTAGAAGAAGGTTTGGGGGGCGCTAGCTAGAGCCAGGGTCAGGCTACCGCCCGGCTTGCCGGCGGTAACGCCCAGGTTGGTGTAGGCAGGCATGGTTTTGGGCTGCGCCAGGGCCAGACCTCCTGCTGCAAGACCGGCGGCTATGAGCCACAAGAGCTTTTTCATGGTCTCCTCCGTATAGTTCTCGAACCCGAGGGGAACGTTGCTTTGGTTCAAGGGGAGTATACGCTAAGCAAGATTGGTATGCAAGTGGTATAATGTAGGATAACCTATGCACGCTAAACTTGATATTCATTCGGCCACACCGCTATATCTGCAACTCGAGGCTGTCTTGCGGGAGGCGCTGGCCGCTGATACCTGGAAAGCCGGGGAGGCCATGCCCCCAGAACGAGAACTGGCCAATCGGTTTGGGGTCTCGAGGCTCACCCTTCGCAAAGCGCTGGAGCGCCTCGAGGCCCAGGGTCTGGTGCAGCGCCGGCAGGGATCGGGCACCTACGTAGCCCCCCGCCTCGAGCAGCCCCTCTCTACCCTCACCGGTTTCAGCGAGGACATGCGGGCCCGGGGGCTGGAGCCCAGCGTGCGCTGGCTCAAGCGGGGGTTGTTTACGGCTTCCCCTGAAGAAGTGCTGGCGCTCTCGCTTTCGCCGGGGGAGAAAGTGGCCCGGCTCGAGCGTGTCCGCAGTGTCCAGGGCGAACCCATGGCCGTTGAGCGAGCTGCCCTGCCCGCACATCTGCTGCCCAATCCAGAAGAGGTTCGAGAATCGCTGTATGCTTATCTGGAAAGCAAAGGGTTGCGCCCGGCAAGGGCTTTGCAACGGCTGCGGGCGGTGGCCGCCAGCCGCCATGAGGCTGAACTCCTGGGCATCCGGGCCGATGAACCGGTGCTCTACATCGAGCGGCTGAGCTACCTGGCCGATGGCAGGGTGCTCGAGTTTACTCGCAGCCACTACCGGGGCGACCGCTACGATTTTGTGGCGGAGCTGCGTAGCAATCAGTGATGCCAAATTTGCGTAGATAGCCAGCGTTGAAACGCAAAATGAAGCTCTCATCCAGCGGCACTCCAGGCCCAACTAATACCAACTTTGCGCGTGAGCGGCGCTAAACGCGCCCCTCACTTGCCGCGCCAGGGGACGCGTCCGAGGGACTTGTATATCGCTTTTGGGTCACTTCTGGGCAGATTTGGATAAGGGTGCCGTTGTTGCCCGAATCCAATTCAGTCAAATTCCCAGCTTGCGAGCTGCTCACAAGCTGGGTTAGGAGGAAGGAGGCGGGTTGCGGTTTTAGGGGCCTGTTCCCTAACCCCTGGCCCCGGTTCCCTGTTCGACCGTACCCATGACAGGCAAAGTGTTCAGCCATAGACAAAGGATCGCATCAAGGGTTGGGGGAGCAGGGTACAGCGGCGTTTTCTCACCGGAGGAGAAGGAGAGTAGATTCAGTATGACGCCGGGTTCAATGTCCCCGAAGCCGAGGGTCGAGGGTATCGCGCAGGGTGTCTCCTAGCAAATTGAATCCGAGCGAAGCTACCAGAATGGCCAGCCCAGAGAATACCGAGGTCCAGGGGGAGAGGGTCAGGTAGGCACGGCCCTCAGATAGCATCTGGCCCAGCGATGGGTTGGGGGGTTGGGTTCCCAGCCCTAAAAAAGCCAGCGAGGACTCCACCAGAATGGCGGTGGAGAGGGCCAGGGTGGTTTGCACCAGAATTACCGAGGCCAGATTAGGCAAAATATGCCGCAGTATGATGCGGCGGTTGCCCGCCCCTATGGCCACTGCTGCCTGCACATAATCGGTGTTGCGAACCACCAGGGCCGGGCCTCGGGTCAGACGAGCAAAGGTAGGGATATAGACGATGCCAATTGCCAAAGCCGCATTCCACTGGCTGGGCCCCAACATGGCGATGATGCCAATGGCCAGCAGGATGATCGGGAAGGCCAGGAGCACATCCATGAGGCGCATGACCACGCGGTCGTACCAGCCGCCCACATAGGCTGCTGAGACCCCCAACAAGGTGCCCGCCAGCACCGCAATGAATACCGAACTGAAGGCCACCATCAAGGAGTTGCGAAAGCCAAACAGGATGCGCGACAAAAGGTCGCGCCCAAACTGGTCGGTGCCGAGCCAGTGGGCGCTGGTGGGCCCGGAAAGGCGGGCCAGAATGTCTTGTTCAACAGGGCTGTAGGGCGCCAGGAAAGGGGCGAAAAGAGCGCAAAGTACCACCAGCAAGGTCAGCAGGAGTCCCAACAAACCCAGCGGGTTGCGCAGGAGGGGCCAGAAGGTTTTCTGCCAGGTGAGGCTCATGCGTACTCCACCCGTGGGTCGAGCTTGGCGTAAATCAGGTCTACCAGCAAGTTAATCAGCACAAAAGCCGTGGTGACCAGCAGAATGGCCCCCTGGATCAGGGGGTAGTTGCGTTCGTTGATGGCCCCTAAAATCAGACGACCCATCCCAGGGATGGCAAACACCTGCTCCACCACGATGGCGCCCCCGAACAGGTAGCCCACCTGAATCCCAATAACTGTAACCAGGGGAATCATGGCGTTGCGAAGGGCGTGCTTGTAGAGCACTACCCGCTCGGAGAGCCCCTTAGAGCGGGCGGTGCGGATGTAGTCCTGGTTCAGCACATCCAGGAGTGAAGAGCGTAGTACCCGGCTCAGTCCGGCCAGCATGGGCAGGGAAAGGGTGATGACCGGCAATACCAGCCTGGAAACATGGCCCCAGGGGTCCTGGCTGAAGGGCACATAGCCCAGGCTCTGCCAGCCTGGGGCCAGCTTGAACACCAGAAAGATGAGCAGGGTGCCCAGCCAGAAGGAGGGCAGGGTCACGCCGGTGATGGAAAAGAGCCGGATCAGGTACTCGGCGCTCGAGTTCCGCCAGTACGCCGTGAGTACTCCGACCGGAATGGCCAGTCCGATGGCTATGATGAGGGAGAGGATGGTCAGTTCCAGGGTGATGGGCAAGCGCTGCAAGATTTCTTCGCTGATGGGCCTGCCTGTCCAGATGCTTTGCCCCAGGTCGCCGCGCAGGGCGGCACTGAGCCAGTCCCAGTACTGCACAAAGATGGGCTTGTTCAACCCTAGCTTTTCGCGCAAGGCGGCCAGCCCTTCAGGGGTGATCTCGGTGTTGGCCCCAAGCATGATCTGGACGGCATCGCCGGGGATGAGCCGAATCATCAGGAAGACCAGCACCGAGACCCCAAACAACACAAACAGGAGGTCGAGGGAGCGTTTTACCAGAAAGGAAAGCATCATGAGGAGAACCTAGACCCCAGTGTGGACACCGGCATCAGCAAAAGGCTATGCCCAAACAGCTCGCTATGCGCTTAGGTTGGAGCCCTGCCCTGTGCCCCTGGCATCCCACTTTCGGCCTAAGGCATGGAATCCGCCATTGGGCAATTCTTGCTAAAGCACAAGGCTCGAGCCCTTTACCGGGCCAGCCAGGTATCGCGCAGGTAGATGAGCGACCGGGTGGGAATGGGCTTGAAACCCTGCACGTTTTCGCGGGCGGCGGAGAACAGCGTGCCATAGACCAGGTGAGCGATGGGCCCCTGGCAGGCCAGCTCCACCTGTAAACGGGCGTAGATGGGGCGACGGGCTTCCTCGTTTACGGTGGTGCGGCCCTGGTTGAGCAGGCGGTCTACGGTGGGGTTGGAGAACTTGAAGACATTGGTCGAGCCGCCGGTGGAGAAGGTGCGGAACAGGTAGCCGTCGGGGTCGGCGTTACCGCCATTGATGGAAGCAAACGTGTCGAAGTTGGAGTTGCGCCACTCCTGGATAAACTTGCCTTGCTCCAGGACTTCGACCTTCGCGCGGAAGCCGGCCTGGGCGAGTTGCTGTTGCACCACCTGGGCGGCATCCACCACGGTTTTGTTGGAGCCAATCACAATCATGCCAAAGTCCACGCCATTGGGGTAGCCTGCCTGGGCCAGCAGTTCCCTGGCCCGCGCAGGGTTGGTGTTGTAGCAGGGGAAAGCGCTTGTTGGCGAGGCCCAGGAGCGCAGGCCCAGGGGCCCGGCAGGGGTGCCATTGCCAAAGTAGACCGCCTGGACAATCTGCTGGCGGTTGAGGGCGTAATTGAGGGCCTCGCGCACCCTGGGGTTATCGAAGGGTTTGCGTGAAACATTCATGCCGATCAGGGTGTAGGCCAGATCCTGGGTGGTAATGAGTTTGACATTGGGGGTATTGCGCAGGGTCACGGCCAGCGAGGGGTCAATGTTGGGCAGGAACTGGTAAGTGCCACTGGCCAGCCCGACCTGGCGGGTGGCCGCGTCAGGAACAATGTTGTAGCGCAGGGCATCCAGGTAGGGCCGCCCCTGCCGCCAGTAACGGGGGTGACGCTCGAGCAGGATGTAAGTATCGGGCACCCATTCCTTAAAGGCAAAGGGCCCCGTACCCATGGGCCTGCGCTGCATGTCGTTGCCCGCTTTCACGTAGTCTTCGGACATCACCGCGATACTGGCCAACTCGATAAGCATTGGGGCAAATGGCTGGGAAAGCTCCACTACCAGTTGGGTGGGGGAGGTCGCCCGCACGTCCTTGATCAGGTTGATGCGGCTGGCGATGGGGGAGCCGGTCTTGGGGTCGCGCACGCGGTTGATGGAGAAGGCGATGTCCCCAGCCGTGAGGGGTTTACCGTCGTGGAAGGTGACCCCTGAGCGAATCTTAAAGGTGTAGGTCAGACCGTCCTGGCTTACCGTCCAGGACTCGGCCAGGGCGGGGCGTGGCCGCAGTCGTTCGTCAATTTCGGTCAGACCTTCGTAGATCTGGCCGGTCACGATGAACGAAGCAAAAGCGGTTGCCACGTGGGGATCAAGCCCCGAGGGAGAGGCATCGGCCCCTATTTGCAGGGTTCCGCCCCGTACCGGGGTCTGAGCAAAAGACCACCCCATTGCCAATAACAGGGTGATCAAGAGACTAAACCAGCGACCTTTCATAGCGCCTCCTTGTGAGCTTAGGGCTGCTCAGGTGTATTTTATGCCACAAAACTTTGGTACTCAAGTGGTACAGGTGCCCCACAACATTTATGGCTGGGTATTTATCGCGCTCCTAATAGACCTGCCGCCTGGTTGGGTGGCCACTGTTCTGTCCGGGAGAAAGCTTTCTTGAAGCTGGATGGCTCAAAATGCGTAAAGAGCGCTCTATCAAATCAGCTGCCGTAACGTTCGTGCTTGAAGCTGCTGGCGGAGCACCAGAAAAAGCTCCGCCGTGGCCAGGGCATCCCAAAGCGCGTGGTGTTCCAGATGTCCTGGCAGGCCAAACGCGGTTCTGGCTGCTGCCAGCCCGGTGGGAAAGGGTTTTGCGTGCGGCTCGAGCCTTCGCCGCTGCTCGCCCAGCCGGGCCAGCAAGACCACCGTATCCACTACCACCGGCCTGACCCAGGGTTTGCCGGTGGCGCGGAAGTATCGCTGCAAAAAACTCAAATCCACCGAGCTATAGTGCAGCAGCAGGACATTGTGGCCGATGCGGGTTTTGATTTCCTCGAGCACCTCTTCTAACCCTGGCGCGCTGTCCAGCTCCCCGGGCAGGATGTGATGGGCTCTGATACCTTCGGCAGACAGCGCATCCGGCCTTACCGGACGCACCAGGCTGTAATAGTGTGCGCCAAACTCGATGATGCCGTGGCGAATGGGCACCATGCCCACCGAAAGAATCTGGTCGGAGGTGCTCAGACCACTCGTCTCTAAATCCAGGGCCCAGTAAGTCACTTCGTTCCAGGCAGGGCTTTTGGGGAAAGGCCACAGCTTCATAGAGGTGTAGGGGGCAGCTTGTTTATGCTGCGCTCGAGCGCTCAACCCAGCCGGTCGGTTTGGAAGCGGTGGCTCATGGCTTCCTGCATCTCGCGCACCTGCAAGAAGGCTTCTTTGAGGTGGCGGCGCTCGAGGGGCGATAGGCTTTCTAAGGGCACCTTGTTGCTGGGGGACATGCCCTGACGCAAAGCCCTTAGCTGCTCGCGCAGTCGCAGCCGCATGAGGAAGCTGAAGGCCTCCACCAAAGTCTCGGCGCCTTCTGGGCTGAGTTTGTTCTCGCGGGCGGCGGCCTGTAAGCGCTCGACCGTACCCTTGGCCTGGCTGTGGGCTTCCAGGGCGTAGACCCGGGCCAGGCTCACGATGGGGGCGATGCCGCCCTTCTTGATGTCTACCCCGCCGTCTTCCTCCTTGATCTGGCGAAAAAACCCGATGGGTGGGCGGAATTGGAGCGAGGCCCTGGCAAGCTGGGCCAGGAAGATGCCCTGGTCGGCCCCCTGGGCCACGATGCGCTCGAGCGGTTCCAGGGAGAGATCGCCATGCACAGGGCGGAAATCGAAAAAGATCTGCGCTTCCAGCAGCTCCTGGGGCTTGGGGGTCTCCAGCCAGCGCCTGAAGAGCTGCTCCCACTCGGATAGCGGCTTGCGCCACTGGGTGGCCATGTAGCCCCCAGGACAAGGGGGAAAACCGGCTTGAATCAGCCCCTCGACCACAAAGGCCGCGAGCTGCTCAAAATAGGCTGCTGCCTCAGCGGAGTTTTCAAGGTAGACCAGGGCGTTGTCCTGGTCGGTCAGGAGGGCCTGCTCCATGCGCCCCTCGGAACCAAAGACAATCCAGGCGTATGCGGTGGGGGGCGGGCCGAGCCGCTCCTCGGCTAGCCTGAGCAGGGTGCGGATGAGCTGGTCGTTGAGCGAGCTCACGCTACGCCCAATCTCGCTGGCGCCCAGCCCCCCCAGGAGCAGCGATTCGGCCACGCCGGTCAGTTCTTTGCCATAACCCACCAGGTCGCCTGGGTTACGGGTGCGCTCGAGCCGCCTCAGCAGATAAAGGGGGCTTTTGGTTTGCTGGCGCATGAAGACGGTGTCGGTAATCAGCCCGATAATCTGCCCGTCTTGCTCCAGGGGCAGGTGATGAATCCCCTGACGTACCATAAACGAAAGGGCTTCAAAGAGCGGGGTGCTCGCGGGCAGGGTCTTGACCGGGGCGCTCATGACCTCCTCGAGCGGGGTTTCGGGCCCCTTGCCTGCAGCCAGTACCCGGTTACGCAGGTCGCGGTCGGTCAGGATGCCGGTGGGTTCGCCCTCGACCAGCACCGAGCTGATCTGGTGGCTTCGCATGACCTGGGCCGCTTCACCAATGGTAAAGGAGCGGGGCACAAATACCGGGGGCCGGGTGATCAGCTCCCCGACCGGCAGGGCCAGATCCACGTTGACCATGCCCAGCCCTTCGACCCGTGTGGAGAGCCGCAGGCGTTCAGCCAGTCCCCTGGTAAAAAACTCCGCAAAGGCCGGGTATTCCAGCAGCTTCTGAAAAACTTCCCTGGGCCAGCGATACACCAGCAGGTCTTCCTCGGCTACCACGTCAAAGGCAGGGGCATCCTGCGATAAGAGCGACGGGTAGCCAAAAACCTCCCCTTCTTCCAGATGCAAGACGGGTTGACCCTCGCGCTCGAGGCGTGCCCCCCCTTTGCGGATCAGATACAGGTGCTGGCTCTTGGGGCCGCTGCGCTCGAGAACTTTGCTGCCCCGAGGGAAAAAGGTAATCTCCAGACCGCGTTCCACCAGAGGCAGGGCTTTGTCCGGCAAGAGGTGGAAAGGCGCGTGTTCTCGTACAAATTCAACTGGATTCACAGCCTTATTTTGCCGATTTTGCCGGGGAGTTTTGCCCCTCTTCCGGCAGACGAACAATCAGACCGGAACCAAGCCAGGCCGAAAGGGGCAGAATGATGCTCAAGGCCTGGTTGGCTCCGGAAAACACCTGTAAAGTGTAGCCAAACAGCAAAGCCGGCAGCAACAAAAAGAAGATTCTAAAAATGCGCTCGAGGCCGGGTTTGGGGGGGAGTGGCCAGAATCGGGAAAAAATCAGCCCTAGCAAGCCGCCCAGCAGCACTGCCGAGGCAATCCGCAAGAGGTCAAAGGGCGTGGGGAAGGGCCAGCCGGTCAGGTAGTGGCCGACCACATAAAACAAAAATAAAAAACCTGAAATCCCCACCATCAGCCTCAGAAAGCGTGGCGTGAGGTTTGGCGGCACAAACACATTGCTTGGTTTATGGGTCTCTGCGTTCTTGCTGGTAGCCATATAGCGATATTACCCAAATAAAGGGGGTGGGCGTGAAGCCCACCCCCAGGGCTCTTCTAGTGGTAGTGCGCGTCCTTGGCGCCGCGTGGAATCCGTACCGACTCCACCAGCTCCTGCACATCTTTGGGAGGTTCGGGGGTCATGCGAGAGACAAAGTAGGTGATCACAAAGTTCAGAACCATGCCCACCGTGCCAATGCCCTCGGGGCTTACATTAAAGAACCAGCGGGGCATGCCGAAATAGCTGGTTCCAATGATGTATGTTGCGGTGAATACCAACCCTACAATCATCCCAGCGATGGCTCCTTCTCGAGTGGTGCGTTTATCGAACACCCCCAGCAGGATGGCTGGAAAGAAGCTACTAGCTGCCAGCCCGAAAGCAAAAGCCACTAGCTGAGCGATGAATCCCGGTGGATTCTGCCCAAAGTACCCTGCTATTAACACCGCCAGCAGAATACCAATACGAGCAATCAGCAAGCGCTGAGCCTCGGATGCCCTGGGGTTGATGATGCGGTAGTACAGGTCGTGGGAGAGCGCTGAGGAGATCACGATCAGGAGCCCTGACGCGGTCGAGAGCGCAGCCGCCAAACCTCCTGCCGCCACCAGGGCAATAATGATGGGCGCAAGTTTGGCCACTTCCGGGGTGGACAGCACAATGATGTCGTTGTTGATGAAGACCTCGTTTTTGCTCTTCTCGTTGGGGCTGTTGAAGTCAGGCCGGTTTGTGCCCGGGATCAGGTTGAAAGCACGGCCTGGAGCAACGGCAATTTTGCCATCGCCGTCTTTGTCCACAAATTGCAACAGTTTGGTCTTCTCCCACTTGGCTACCCAGTCAATCTGGCGAACCTCCTCGATACTTTTACCGTTGAGGGTTTGAATCAGGTTGTAACGGGCAAAGACCGAAACCGCTGGCGCGGTGGTATACAGCAAGGCGATGAACAGCAGTGCCCAGCCAGCCGAGGCCCGCGCATCTTTCACTGTAGGTACGGTGTAAAAGCGGATAATCACATGCGGCAGCCCTGCCGTGCCAAACATCAAGCAGGCCGTGATGAGCAGGATGTTCAGCATGTCGAAGCTCTGGAAGGGCTGGGTGTACTGGGTGAAACCCAGGTCAACCTGGATTTTGTTGAGCCGCTCGGTAATGTCGCTGAAGGTAAGGGCAAGCTGGGGGATGGGGTTCCCGGTGAGGATGCTGGCAATAGCGAAAGCGGGGATCAGGTAGGCGATAATCAGCACCGTGTACTGAGCGGCTTGCGTCCAGGTAATGCCCTTCATACCGCCAATGACCGCAAAAAGCGCCGTTACGGCGACGCCGATCCACAGCCCGGTGGTGTTGGGAACCTGCAAATAGCGAGCAAAAACCGTTCCGACCCCCACCAGCTGGGGAATCACATAGACGAAGGAGACAAACACAGCTGCCACTACGGCTACGATCCGCGCAGTTTGCGAGTAATACCGGTCGCCCACGAAGTCCGGCACGGTGAACTTGCCAAACTTACGCAGATAGGGGGCCAACAGCAAGGCCAGCAGCACGTAGCCGCCGGTCCAGCCCATCAGGTAGATGGCGCCGTCGTAGCCCAGGGTAGAGATGAGTCCGGCCATCGAGATGAAGCTCGCAGCGCTCATCCAGTCGGCGGCGGTGGCCATGCCGTTGGCAACAGGGGGAACGCCCCGCCCTGCCACATAAAAACCCTCGGTTTCGCGTACCCGGGCCCAGATGCCGATGCCGATATAGAGCCCAAAAGTGAGGAGAACTACGATCCAGGTCCAAAGTTCAACGCTCATGCCATCGCCTCCTATTCGTGCACGTCGAACTGCTGGTCAATCTTGTTCATCTGCGCCGCGTAGATAAAGATCAGGATGACGAAGATGATGATGGCCCCCTGATGGGCAAACCAGAAGCCCAGTGGGAGGGCGCCAAGTTTTATATTGTTCAGAAACTGAACCAACACAATCCCGAAGCCGTATGAAACCACTGCCCATACGATGAGCAGGTTACGGATCAGGCTGATGTTGGCCCTCCAGTACGCCTCGGCCTTCGCTTTGTCCATACCTCTTCCTCCATGTAACACAAGTCCGGCCACCAGTGCCGTTAGGGTGGTCGCTTAAGCGCATTTCAGACTTGCGCCATGAATCTAACATCGAGATTGTGTCCTGGCAAGTTATTTGCAGATTTTGGATATCTGCGAAAAACGGCGCATTTATTTGTAGCATGAGCAGGTTCGCAATCCACCATTAGGTGAAAAAGCCAAATGGGAATACGCTCTGGAGCCGCACATGCAGCTTTGCGAATCGCCTACTGCGCTTGGCATTTGGCCCATGTTTCATCCGAATTTGGCAGATTTTCTAAATGAAGTGATCTGAAGTTTGGCGAGAGCGGGAGGGCTTTTTGATGAAGTCATAAGATCGGCTTATGAAAGTAGTTTATTCTTCCAGAGTACTCAAATCGCCGGGGTCGCGCCCCATTTCCTGGGCTTTGAGCAAGCGCCGGAGGATTTTCCCGCTGCGAGTCTTGGGGAGCTTGTCCAGGAAGACCAGCTCACTCGGGGTGGCGATGGGGCCTAGCTCGAGGCGCACATGCTGTACGATTTCGTTTTTGAGCGCCTCGGCTTTTTCACGTCCCACCCGAAGTACCACAAAGGCCTTGATGTTTTCACCCTTGATGGGGTCGGGCACGCCAATCACGGCGGCCTCGGCCACCGCAGGATGCGAGACCAGCGCGCTCTCCACATCTGCCGTGCCAATCCGGTGACCGGCCACGTTGAGCACGTCGTCGGCGCGGCCCAGCACGGCAAAGTAGCCCTCGGCGGTTTTGCTGGCCACGTCGCCTGCGGCGTACACGTTCCCCGGGATTTCCGTCCAGTACTGGGTATAGCGGGCATGGTTGCCCCAGACGGTGCGCATCATGTGGGGAAAAGGACGCTTGAGGGCCAGCAAACCCCCCGTTCCGGGGGCTACCTCATTGCCGTCGGCATCCACCACCGCTGCTTCCACACCGGGGAGGGGCACCCCCACAAAGCCGGGCTTGCCTGGCAGGGACAGCGGCGTACCCAGCGTGGGGCCGCCCAACTCGGTCTGCCACCAGTTGTCGGCCACAAAACCGCGCTGGCCGCCCTCCATCAGGTGCTCGACAGCCCACTGCCAGGCCTCGGGGTTGAGGGGCTCACCCGCCACGCCAATAAAACGCAGTGAAGAGAGGTCGTGCCGAGCGGGCCACTCGGGGCCAAACTTCATGAACATGCGTACTGCGGTGGGGGCGGTGAACATCACATTCACCCGGTAGCGCTCCACCGCTTGCCAGAGGGCCGCAGGGCTGGGATAATCGGGCGCACCTTCGCGCAGGATGCTGGTAATGCCCAAAAGCAGCGGCGCATATACAATGTAGCTGTGCCCCACAATCCAGCCGATGTCCGAGGTAGCCCAGTAGACATCGGTGTCCTTCACGTCGAAAAACGTGCGCAGGTGGTAAGCGGTGCCCACCATGTAGCCCCCGTGCACGTGCACCACCCCCTTGGGTTTGCCGGTGGAGCCGGAGGTGTAAAGGATAAACAGAGGGTGTTCGCTGTCCAGGGGAACGGCCTCGGCTTCGGGCTTGTGCGACCAGAGTAACTGGTTGAAATCGTGGAAGCGCGGCCCCTCGGGGGCCGCCTTGCTACGGCTGAACCAGACCGTATGTATGTCCAGGTCTTCGATGGCCTGCAGCACGATGGATTCCAGATCCACGGGCTTGCCCCGGCGGTAGCTGACATCCCCGGCAATGACCAGCCTGGCCCCGGCATCCATAATGCGCTCGCGTAGCGCCGAAACCCCCAAACCCGCGTACACCACCGAGTGGATGGCCCCAATGCGGGCGCAGGCCAGCATGGAGATGATCCCCTCGAGGGTCAGGGGCATGTAGATAATCACCCGGTCACCCTGCTTGACCCCCAGGCTCCGCAGGGCTGTGGCAAACCGGGCCACCCGATCCAGCAGCTCGCCGTAGGTGAGCTTCTGCTCGCTGCCGTCCTCCCCCAGGTACAAAAGGGCCACCTGGTTGCGCTTGGCGCCCTGGGCGTGGCGGTCGAGGGCGTTGTAGGTGATGTTGGTCTGGCCGCCCACAAACCACTGATGATCCGGGAAGTTCCACTGAAGCACTTTGCCGAAGGGCTGGAACCAGTGAAACTGCCGGGCCTGCTCTGCCCAGAAGGCCTCGGGGTCTTGCAGGCTGCGCCTGTATTCGGCCCAGAAGTCGGGAACATTGGCATTTTGGCGTAGAGTGGCAGGGGCTTCGTAGCTGACCTTGGATTTTAGTAGTTGCTCGAGTTCCATGGGGCCTCCTGAGGGGTTTATCTTGGCAGTGGGAGAGAGGGGCAAATGCTGTTTGGGAGCATTTCAGGGGCAGCACGGGTAGTGCGGAGAGGCTTTATACGTACTCGGGAATGCCTTCATGGTTCTAGCGTAGAGAGATCGCCCGGATCGGCCCCCAGCTCCTGGGCCTTGAGCAGCCGGCGGAGGATTTTGCCGCTCTTGGTTCGTGGCAACTGGTCAATGATTTCGACCTCGGTGGGCAGGCTGATGTTGCCAAGCTGTCGTCTGAGGTGGCTCGAGAGCTTGGCGGCCAGTATTTCGCGTACCTGGGGGCTGGCCTCACGGGTTTTGAGCACCACATAAACCTTGATCACCTCACCCTGCTCGGGATGGGCTATTCCCACGGCAGCCGCCTCGGCCACTGCCGGATGGGCCAGCATGGCTCCTTCGATTTCCGCTGTGCCGATGCGAAGCTCCCCGGCCTTGATCACATCATCCGAACGCCCCAGCAGGGCCATATACCCCTCGCTGTCCTGCACGGCGATGTCGCCCGTGGCGTAGCAGCCGGGAATGCGGCTCCACTGCTCGGCGTAGCGCTCGGGGTTGTTCCAGAAGGTTCGCATGAAGTGGGGGAAGGGCTTGCAGATGACCAGGTGCCCCTTCTGACCCGGCGGCAACTCGCGCCCCTGTGCGTCAACGACCCGCATCTCGACCCCCGGCAAAGGGAAACCGGCCTTGCCCGGCTTGGCCGGCATACAGACCGGGGTGGAAAGACAGGGCCCGCCGGTCTCGGTCTGCCACCAGTTGTCCACTACGTGGGCCAGATTCCTGGCGGCCCAGTGCCAGACCTCGGGGGCCAGATACTCGCCCACGCTGGCCACCAGGCGCAGGTCGGAGAGCCGGGCGTTCTGAGCCCATTCGTCGCCATGCTTGCGCAGGGTGCGTAGCCAGGTGGGGCTGATGATGAGCACATTGACCCCGCACTCTTCCAGGGTCTCGTAGAACCCGCTGGGGTCGGGGTAGTCCAGCCGTTCGGCCCGCAGCACGGTGGTTAGCCCTTCGAGCAGGGGCGCATACAGGCCGTAGCTGTGCCCCACAATCCAGGAGAGGTCGGCGGTGGCCCAGGAGATGTCGCCCTCTTTGAGGTCAAACAGGGTTCGCAGGTGGTAGGTGATGCCTACCATGTAGCCCCCGTGCACATGCACCACCCCTTTGGGCTTCCCGGTAGAGCCAGAGGTGTAGAGAATGAAAAGCGGGTGCTCGCTGTCTACCGGTAGGGCGGGGGTGGTGGGCCGGTGAGCCTCGATCAGGTTCCAGAACTCGAGGGGCCGGTAAGTATCTCCACGGCTGAACCAGAGCACCGGCAGCTCCAGACCCTGGGTAGCCTCCTCAATCAAAGGGGTGAAAGAAAGGGTGCGCCCGCCCTGGTACATCCGGTCGGCGGCCACCAGCAAGCGGGCCCCGGTGTCCTGCAAGCGTTCGCGCAGAGCCTGGCTCCCCAAACCTGCAGGAACCGCCACGTGCACCGCCCCGATGCGGGCGCAAGCCAGAAAAGTCAGGGCCATTTCCAGACCCGTTGGCATGTAGACGGCCACCCGGTCGCCGGGCTGAATGCCCAGTGAAAGCAGTCCACCGGCCAGGCGGGCGGTCAGGTCGCGCAGCTCCCGGTAGGTTAGTTTGTGTACCGTACCATCACCTGCCAGCGCGATCAGGGCCAGCTGGTTGCGTCTGGGGCCATCGGCGTGGCGATCCAGGGCGTTGTAGGCAATGTTGGTCTTTGCGCCCACAAACCAGCGGTGGTGCGGCAGATTGAGCTCCCGCACCTGCTTCCAGGGGCTGAACCAGTGAAAGCGCTGGGCCCACGCGCCCCAGAAAGCCTCGGGGTTCTCGAGGCTCCGCCGGTACTCGGCGGGGTAGTCCTGCAGGTTGGCGTTTTGCACCAGCGGCCTGGGCGGCCATATGGCCTGCTCCTCGCTCGAGGAACCCAGGCAGGGAGGCTCCTGGGGCGGCAGGGGCTGGGGCTCGGCCGGTGGGGCTGGCTCGGCCCTGGGATGGCTCGAGGCTGCCCGGGCCACCTCCTGCACGGCCTGAACCAGCCGGGTGAAGGCATAGGGAAACCGCCTCGAGGGCACCACCACCCCGAAAGCCCCTACCACCTGCCCGTCCTTGCCGAAGATGGGCGCGGCCAGGCCCGAGATGCCGTCGGTGTGCTCTTCAATCTCCACCGCAAAGCCCATCTGGCGCACCTTGGTCAGTTCTTCCTCGAGGGTCAGGGGGTCGGTGATGGTTAGGCGGGTAAATGCTTTCAGGTTTTGTAAATGGGTTGCCTGGTCTTCAGCCTCCAGAAAGGCCAGCACGGCCTTGCCCATGGCCAGGGCGTGGAAGCCCTCGGAAACCTGGTCGTCTATCCCGGCCAGCTTGGGTAAACCCTGTCGGCCCCGGGTGGTCAGGCGCAGCTTACCTTCGGGGGTTAGCTGGGCCAGGTAGGTTCGCTCGCGGGTGCGAAGGTACAGCTCCTCGAGCGCATCGGATAGCTTTTCGGGCTCGGCCAACGGGGTGCGGCTCGGGGCCAGGGCGTTTTTAGAGAGCCGATAAGCGCTGCCATCCCGTTCGGCGAAACCTTCCGAGACCAGACTGGCCAGGAGCGCATAAGCAGTCGAGAGGCTCTTGCCCAGAAAGGCCGCAAGCTGCGGGGCCTCGACGCCTTCTGGGTGCTGAGCCAGGTAGGCCAGCACGCGCAGCGCAGCCTGAACAGTGGTGAGTTTGCGACTTTGTGCCATAAACCTCCAGAAGAACGGAAGCTGCATATCTCGATAGAGCGGCCTGAAAATTGTAGTTGGCGCTATTGTGGCGGGGTGTTCACAGGCTGTCAAGTAACCGACAAATTCCTACCATTTCCAAACCAGGTTTTTTCTTGACGGGCTGTGCTCATAAGCCTATGCTCACCGTAAAAAGGTCAGCCCAGACCAGATGTCAGGTTTGTTTCTCGCTGCCAGAAAGGAATACCATGGAAAAAATTGAAACCGTCTTGAAAGAAGACCGGGTCTTTGAACCCTCCGAAGCCTTCAAACGTTCGGCCCGCATCAACCAGCTCGAGGCCTACGAAGCCCTCTACCGCGAGAGCCTCGAGCAACCCGAGCAGTTTTGGAGCCGGGTGGCCTCCGAGCTACACTGGTTCAAACCGTGGGATAAGGTGCTCGAGTGGAACCCCCCCAACGCCAAGTGGTTTATCGGCGGCAAAACCAACCTCTCTTATAACTGCCTGGATCGGCACCTGGCCGAGAGGGGCAACAAAGCCGCCATCATCTTCGAGGGGGAGCCGGGCGACTCGCGCATCCTGACCTACCAGCAGCTCCACCGCGAGGTGAGCAAGTTTGCCAACGTGCTCAAGGGGCTGGGGGTACAGAAAGGCGACCGCGTCACCATCTACCTGCCCATGATCCCCGAGGCTGCCATCGCCATGCTGGCCTGTGCCCGCATTGGCGCGGTGCACTCGGTGGTGTTTGGGGGCTTTTCGGCTTCGGCCCTGGCCGACCGCATCAACGATGCCCAGGCCAAGGTGCTCATTACCGCCGACGGCGGCTGGCGGCGCGGGAGTGTGGTGACCCTTAAGGCCAACAGCGACGAGGCCCTGGCGGACGCCCAGTCCATCGAGAACGTGGTGGTAGTGAAGCGCTGCGGCAACGAGGTACACATGGAGCCGGGCCGCGACCACTGGTACCACGAGCTCATGGTCAACGCCTCCCCGGACTGCCCGCCCGAGCCCATGGACGCCGAAGACCCACTTTTTATCCTCTATACCTCGGGTTCCACCGGTAAGCCCAAGGGGGTGCTGCACACCACCGGCGGCTACTCGGTCTACACCTACCTGACCGCCCAGTACATCTTCGACCTCAAAGACACCGACACCTACTTCTGCACCGCCGACGTGGGCTGGATTACCGGCCACAGCTATGTGGTGTACGGCCTCTTGCAAAACGGGGCCACCACCCTCATGTACGAAGGGGCCCCCAACGCCCCGGATGAGGGCCGCATCTGGAGCATCATCGAGAAATACAGCGTGAGCATCCTCTACACCGCCCCCACCGCTATCCGCGCCTTCATGAAGTGGGGCGAGCAGTGGCCCCTCAAGTACAACCTTAGTAGCCTTCGCCTGTTGGGCTCGGTGGGGGAGCCCATCAACCCCGAAGCCTGGCTGTGGTACTACAAGGTGATCGGCAAGGAGCGCTGCCCCATTGTGGACACCTGGTGGCAGACCGAGACCGGCGGCATCATGATTACCACCCTGCCCGGGGTGCACCCCATGAAGCCCGGCCACGCCGGCAAGCCCTTTTTTGGCGTGCAGCCCGAAATCGTGGACACCACCGGCCAGCCCGTGAACAACCCCGATGAGGGCGGGCACCTGATCATCCAGAAACCCTGGCCCTCTATGCTACGCACCGTCTGGGGCGACCCCGAGCGCTTCGAGCGGCAGTATTTTGCCCAGTACCCCGGCAACTACTTCACCGGCGACGGGGCCCGGCGCGATGCGGACGGCTATCACCTGATTCTGGGCCGGGTGGACGACGTGCTCAATGTTTCGGGCCACCGCCTGGGCACCATGGAGGTGGAGAGCGCCCTGGTCTCGCACCCTGCTGTGGCCGAGGCCGCGGTGGTGGGCCGCCCAGACCCCCTCAAGGGCGAGGGGATTGTGGCCTTTGTAACCCTTAAAACCGGCCAGACCCCCAGCGCCGAACTGGCCAAGGAACTCAAGGCCCACGTGGTCAAGGCCATCGGCGCCATTGCCCGCCCCGACGAGATCCGCCTGACCGACGCCCTGCCCAAGACCCGCTCGGGCAAGATCATGCGCCGCCTGCTGCGGCAGGTGGCCTCGGGCGAAGAAATTAAGGGTGACACCAGCACCTTAGAGGATCGGGCGGTGGTGGAGCGGCTTAAAGCAACGCCTGCACAATAAACCGTTTTGGCCGCATTGGCCATCAAGATTTCTGAGGGCTTGTCGCAGGCTTCTTAGATGTTGCCGCCCCTGCGGACGACAATTATCTTGTTTGGAATCCAGGATTCTTGATCTCTGAGCGGCTCAATCTTTGTAACGAACTTTTGGGCGGCAAAAAACTGCTTTGAGCTGGTTTTTGCCGCTCGAGGATCGCTGGGTTGTTCTCGAGAACCGCTCTTGCCAAGTCTATATCGCTACACCCAACGGGCAGACCTCGGAGTACTGCGCCCATGGTGGTGCTGCTTGATAGGCCCCGATTGATAAACACAGGCTCAACAAGACAGCTTTTCTCTGGTTGGGTAGGGTTGCCTGTACAGCAACCTTTTCTACTCTTCCTCGACTGCAGCAACCGTTTCTCTACGCCCGGCTTTCCACTCGAGCCCAGCCCAGATCAGGCTTTCCAGATCGCCGTCCAGCACGTTTTCGGGGTCGTGGCGCATCTCGCCGGTGCGATGGTCTTTGATGTACTGCTTGTCCAGCACGTAGCTCCGGATCTGGCTGCCCCACTCGATGGGGCGGCTTTCGCCCTTGAGCCGGGCCAGCTCTTCCTGCTTTTTCCTGTATTCAATCTCGAAGAGCTTGGAGCGCAGGATGTTCATGGCCATCTCTTTGTTTTTTTGCTGGCTGCGGGTCACCTGGCACTTCACGATGATGCCGGTGGGCAGGTGTACGACGCGCACCGCCGAGTCGGTGGTGTTTACCCCCTGGCCGCCCTTGCCCTGGGAGCGCATTACGTCGATGCGAAGGTCTTCGGGGGCAATCTGGATGTCCACCGATTCGTCTACCTCGGGCATCACCTCAACTGCGGCGAAACTGGTCTGGCGTTTGCCCTGGGCATTGAAGGGGGAGGGCCGCACCAGACGGTGTACCCCGGCCTCGGGGGACATCAGTCCGAAGGCGTTTTCGCCGCGCACGATGAACTGTGCGTAGTCAATGCCGGCCTCGGCCCCCGGCTCCAGGTCGATCAGCTCCAGGGTAAAACCGTGGCGCTCGGCGAAGCGGGTGTACATGCGGTAGAGCATCTGGGCCCAGTCGCAGGCTTCGGTGCCCCCTGCGCCGGGTTTGATGGTTACGATGGCGGCGTTTTCGGCGTAAGGGAAGGAGAGCAGGGTCTGGTGGTAGAGATCCTCCAGCTCGCGCCCGGCTTGCTCGAGCTCGGGCTGCATCTGCTCCCGCTCTTCGGCCATAAGCTCCGGCCAGAGTTCCAGCATCCCTTGCAAATCGGACTCCAGGCGCTTGAACCCCTCCACCACCTTGCGCAGCCGGGCCGACTCCTGCGAGACCTTGCGGGCGTGGGCCGGGTCGTCCCAGAGGTGGGGGTCGTTGATTTGTTGCTCGAGTTCGCTCAGGCGGGCTTCTTTGCCGGCGATGTCAAAGATACCCCCGGAGGGCCTCGAGCCGGTGTTGTAGGGTCTGCAAATCCATAGCACTTGAGTCTAGGGTTTCTGGGCCTCTACGTCAAACGCCTGAGGTGCCCAGATAGGCTCTTATCATTTACCTGGATATGGTTGTTTCAACCCCTCACCCGGCGACAGCGGTTACCGCGAGAATAGTTTTATTTGGCAAAAGGAGCACCAAACTTGCAGGCGCTGTCGCCACCCTCTCCCGCAAGGGGAGAGGGAAAGGGGAAAACGATAAAAGCCTGGGCGCCCAGATGCTGACCATGGGTAAAAGGCGCTACCAAAGCGGCTCCGAATTTGCCAAACTCATTTGCAAAACCCACACTATCGTGCTCTTCGCAGACGTGGCCGGTTTCCAGGCGGCCACAGTCCTGTCCAGGACAAAGCTATTTTGATGTTGGATGGCTCAAAATGCCTGAAGGGTGTTTCAGTCAGCCGCTAAAGCCAGCTCGGGTGCCTGTACGCCCACCTGCGCGCCCAGGCTCCGCAGGCGGTTTTCGATGTCGTCGTAACCCCGCTCAATGTACTGCATACCGGCGATGTGGCTCTCGCCCTCGGCGGCCAGCGCGGCAATGATCAGCCCCCCACCCGCGCGAATATCGCGGGCTTCAACGGCGGCTCCGGTCAGGTGACGCCCCTGGATCATCAGGGTGCGCTCTCTCAGGGTTATCTCGGCGCCCATGCGGGCAAGCTCGCTGGCATGGGTAAAGCGATCCGGATAGACCCGGTCGGAAACCAGCGAGGTGCCGTGTACGGTGGCCAGATACGCTGTGGCGGGGGGTTGCAGGTCGGTAATGAAGCCGGGATACTCGCGGGCCTCGATGTTGAAGGGCTGGGGGTGGGCAGTGGACTCCAGGCGGATCCAGTCCTTGCCGGTGGTGATGTGGTGGCCCGACTGGATTAGCTTGTCCAGGACGGCATCCATGTGGAAAGGCTCCACGTTGGTGAGGGTGATGGAGCCCCGGGTGGCGGCGGCTGCAAACAGGTAAGTACCCGCTTCGATTCGGTCGGGGATCACGCTGTAGCGCACCCCGCGCAGGCTGGGCTTACCCTTAATGTGCAGGATGCTGCTGCCAATCCCTTTGATTTCAGCACCCATCCGGGTCAGGAAGTTGCACAGGTCTACAATCTCGGGCTCCTGCGGGGTGTTGACCAGCACCGCCTCGCCCCCTAAAGCGGCAGCCATCAGGGCCTGCTCGGTACCGCCCAGGGTAGGGAGGTCGTAAACCACCCGGCCCGAGGCGGGTTTATGCCGCCTGGCGGTGTAGGCCACGCCCTGGTCGGTGACCTCGGTGCTGACCTCAAAGCCGAGGGCACGCAGGGCCTTGATATGCTGGTCTACCGGGCGCTCGGCAAAATTGCAGCCCCCCGGCAGGGGTACGGTTCCCTCACCGGCCCTGGCGGCCAGAGCGCCAAGCACATTGAAGCTGGCCCGCATTTTGCTGACGAGCTCGAGGGGAGCCTGGGTGGAGAGAATTTCGGGGGTGTGCAGGTGCAGGGTGCGGCCCTCCCAGGCGTGGCGGGTGCCCAGGTGCCCTAGAAGCTCGAGTAAAACGTCAATATCCCGCAGGCGTGGAACCTCGGTTAGGGTAACCGGCTCGTCGGTGAGCAGGCTGGCGGCCATGAGCTTTAGAGCGGAATTTTTTGCTGGGAAAATGCGAAGTTCGCCGCTAAGGGGGATTCCGCCGCGAATAATTAGGGTTCGATCCATACGAGGGCTCATCTCCTGGCTACCATCGAGTATCCTTGAGCAACTTACACATGATACTCACTATGAGCATAGTAAGTTAGAATCGTATTGTCAAGCACAAATGTAACGTGCTAAAGTTTAGTCAGAAACGCATACGAGTATTCTACCGTTACCATACTCGTACTGCCCCAACGTATATCGGTTATGCCCAAAAAAGAAAAAAAGCGTTTGCAGGTAGTTATCAGCGATGATCAGGACGCGCTCCTGACCAGGCTGGCCTACGAGCTATCCAGCCCCGAGCAACTGGTTTCCAAGTCCGAGGTGGTGCGCCTGGCCATCGAAAAACTGGCCGATGGGATGGAAGAGGGTCAGCAGAAGGCGCAGCTCAAGGAGCTATTGAAGCGGCTCGAGGCTGAAGAAGAGTGAGCTTACACCAACTTTGGGAACCAGCTTTCAACCATACACAAGGCGGGCGTTGGTGGTAGGAGGTGGGTGGTGGCCTGCAACCGCTGTCCCCTGCTCCCTGCCTCACGGCTCCTACTGTGTTGAAAGCGTTCGACCAAAGGCGGTTCTCACCCATCACAGCCCGACTTTCCCAGGGCGCAGCACCCCGCCCTTGAGCCGTCCCCAGCCCAGGCCAAAGGCTCCTACCGGCGTCTGGAGCGTAACCAGATACCAGCCTTCCGAACCTTCGGCGGGGATAGGCTGGCCCAGGGCAAAGGGTATACCTCGAGGGTCATCGACATCTATGGCCAGCGTTTTTTTCACCTGGCTGGGCTGAAGGTAGTGCGCGAGGGGTTTGCCCGGCAAGAACCGGCCTGAATCCTTACGCTGACCCACCCGTGCTTCCCCCAGGTAGAGCCCCGGCGCAGGGGCCTTGATGCCCGCCAGGCTGGGCAGCCCAGGCGGCAGCAGGTAGAGGTGACCGGCGCGCTCCATGATTTCCCCCGTAAGGCTCACGCGCAAATGTTCCTCACTCCAGGCTTGCCATAGCGCCCGTGTCTCGCGGGACAGGGGCGGCACGCGCTCGAGCGCGGGGTTGCTTTCATGGCCCTCGGTTTTGCGGAGCCTGGCCAGAAAATGCCCCTCCCCCCGCAAAAGGTGGGGCCACAGCCGGGCAGTTTTGGCCAGGGCCGGGTTGCCATCGCCCCAGGCCGGAACCCCCGGTGCGAAAGCGGGGTGGATGCGGGCGTCCTCGAGTTCCCAGCCCGGACTGCGCAGGAATTCCGCAATCACCTGCTCGTTTTCCTCGGGGGCAAAGGTGCAGGTAGAGTAGACCAGCACGCCCCCCGGACGCACCAGGTCTCCGGCGGCAGCGAGCAGGCTTTTTTGCACCCGCGCGGCCCGCGCCGGAGCCCCCGGCCCCCAGTGGCGCACCACCTCGGGGTCCTTGCGGAACATCCCTTCGCCCGAGCAGGGCGCATCCAGCACCACCCTGTCGAAGTAGGCGCCCCACTGCTGGGCCAGTTTCTCGACAGATGTCGAGACTACCGCCAGACAGGCCCCCCAGCGCTCCACGTTTTCTAAGAGCCCGCGGACGCGGCTGCTATCAATTTCGTTGGACACCAGCAGCCCCTTTCCCTGCATCCTTGCGGCCAGATGGGTGGTTTTGCCGCCGGGGGCGGCGGCCAGGTCGAGCACCCGTTCCCCTGGCTGGGGGTCGGCCAGCATCCCCACGGCCTGGGCCGAAGGTTCCTGGATGTAGTAGAGCCCGGCATAGTAGAACGGATGAGGCCCCGGACGGGCCTCGGTGGGGTAGTAGAAGCCCTCGGGCGACCAGGGAATGGGCTCCAGCGGCCAGGGGCTTATCTGTAAAAGCTGTTCGGGGGTCAGTTTGAGGGTATTTACCCGCAGGCCATAGCTGCGGTCGGCGCCGGTGAGGGCTTGCAGGAAGCGGGGAAAATCCTCGCCGAGCAGGTCGGCCATGCGGGACAGAAAGGCTCTGGGCAGCACAGCGCTTACAATGCTAACCGATGTCCATCGTGGCTATTGGCACCGACATTGTAGAGCTAGAGCGGCTGCGCCGGGTCTGGGAGCGGCATCCCGAGCGGTTTTTAGAGCGCCACTTCGCCCCTCCCGAAATCGCCTACTGTCTGGCCAAGGCCGACCCGGTTCCTTCGCTGGCGGTTCGCTTTGCGGCCAAGGAAGCCTTTCAGAAGTGCTGGCCGGAGTCTTTTGGCTGGCTCGAGGTCTGGGTGGAGATGGAGGGAAAAAGACCCGCCTTGCGCTTTGCCCCCGGCCTCCTGGCCCAACTGCAAGGGGGCTCCCTCAGGGCGCACCTCTCGCTTTCGCACGAGAAGCACTACGCCCTGGCCGTGGTGGTGCTGGAAAGGGTGGAAAGGTGAAAACCGTGCTGATTACCGGCGCCTCGACCGGCATCGGGGAGGCCTGTGCGCTGTGGCTGCAAGACCGGGGCTACCGGGTTTTTGCCGGGGTGCGCAAAAATACCGATGCCGAAGCCCTGCAGCAAAAGTCAAAAGGCCACCTGACGCCGGTTCTGCTGGACGTGGCAGACGAAGCCTCTATTCGCAAGGCGGTTCAGTTTGTCCTCACCCAAACACCAAAGCTCGAGGGTTTGGTGAACAATGCCGGGATTGCGGTGGCGGGGCCGCTCGAGTTTGTGCCCTTGCAGGAGCTCAGGCGGGTGCTCGAGGTCAACGTGGTTGGACAGGTGGCCGTCACCCAGGCCTTTTTGCCCCTGCTGCGGGAGGCCAGAGGGCGGATAGTCCTGATGAGCTCCATCAGCGGGCGGGTAGCGGCGCCCCTGATGGGGCCGTATGCGGCCTCGAAGTTTGCCCTCGAGGCCATTGGCGATGCCCTCAGGCGGGAGCTGGCACCCTGGGGTATCGAAGTGTCCATCATCGAGCCCGGCAATATCCAGACGCCCATCTGGCGCAAGGGGATTGCCTGGGGCGAGGCACTCAAAGAGCAGCTTTCCCCTGATGCCACCCAGCTCTACGGTGGTGCTATTGACGGCATCCTGCGCTATATCCGGGGCCAGGACGGCAGAGGCCTGCACCCCAACGAAGTGGCTAAGGTTGTGGAGCAAGCCCTGGTCTCGGCCCGCCCCAAAACCCGCTATGTGGTGGGGCGGGATGCCAGAGTCGGGGCCCTTCTGGCGCGTATGTTACCCGACCGCTGGGTGGACCGTTTCATCGCCGGGCGCCGGTTTGGAAAGTCATAGCCATTAAGGCTTGACCAGCGTTTGATCCAGAAACGCCAAGGTTCTGCGAGCAATCTCGTCCCAGCCCGCCTTAGGGGTGATGCTGGCAGGGTTATCGCCGCGCTGGGGGCCGTACGAACCAAACCCCGCGTGATTGAGGCCCGGAATGGTTTGTTTGAGGGTGTTCTGCGGAAATTTACTCTGGCTGGCCTCGAGCTGCTCTTGCCGAATGACCCCATCTTTTTCGCCAAACAGGGCCAAAGTGGGCAGGGTTTTGCTCGAGAGATCGTTCTGGGGATAGGCGGCCCACATCACCAGGGCTTTTACGCTGGGGTTGCTGTCGGCGAAGTTGGAGGCCACCACCCCCCCCAGGCTATGACCCCCCACCGCCCAGGGCAGGTCGGGCGCCTCGGCGATGGCCTGGCGGGCCTTGCCTTGCTCGGTGACGGCCAGGTTAAAGCGCACCTGGAGCAGCGCCACCCGGTACCCCCCCTGGGCAATCCGGCGCATCACGGGGGCATAGGCCTGGGGCTCTACCAGACCCCCCGGATAGAAGGCCAGCCCGCCCCTAACAGGCCCTGGCGGCAGGAAGATCCAGCCGTAGGGGGTGGCGCGAACCTGCACCTGGGCATCGGTTTGCAGGGCCGCCTGGGCAGCCTGGTTTGCCGGATAGGGCTTGAGGGCCTGCCGGGTGTACCAGACCATGGCCCCGGCAAAAAGCAGCAGACCTCCAAAGAAAACCAGCCAGAAAACGCGGTATTTGCTCATACTTTTGACCTGCTGTTGGGTGACTTACCAGGTGACTTGGAGGTAACTTGGTATTTGTATTCAAGAGAACTCGACCAGCGAAGCCTGAAACGCAAACCAATCCTGGAGGGTCATGCCGTAAACCACCAGGTCTTGTACCTCCTGGCGCACGATGAAGGCTTGCCGCAAAACCCCCTCGGGCTTGAATCCCAGCCGTTCAGGCACGGCTCTACTACGCGGGTTGTGGCTCGCCACCTGGATTTCCACTCTGCCAAGCCCTAGTTCGGTAAAGGCGTGGGCCAGCAGCGCACGTATAGACCTGTAGATCAGCCCTTTGCCCTGGAACGATTCGCCGAGCCAGTAGCCGATCTGGGCCTTTCGATGGTGCAGTCTGATCTCGTAAAGGCCGACCATACCCGCAAGTTCGCTTTGGTGCCAGACGGTGAGTGGCAGCTCTGTACCCTTTGAGAAAGCCTCCAGTGAGTCGCGAATGTAGTAGTAAAGCGAATTCACAGTGTTGTATTCATCAATCCAGGGTAGCCAGCGGCCAAGGTGTTCACGGTTTTGCATGATCAGGTTGTAAAGGGCCTCGGCATGTTGATACTGGAGCAGGCGCAACTCGCTCTCTTCGCCAATCAGATGGTAGAGCATGTTGCCTATCGTAATACCTGGGCTTAAGGTCAATCAAACTACCATTGTGGTGGTTGCTGTTGTGGTTGCTAGGTGGTTTTCAAATGATGTCCGAATCTGTGGATCTGGAGTTCAGAATCCGGTTTGGCCACATGCTTTTTGAGAGCGCTAATCGTCCCGAGGCAAAGCGTACTCAATCCCCCACCGCTGGCGCGGCGCCCTGCAAGCTGGTGCGCTCCTGGCGCATCTTCTCGTAGCGTTTGCGCTCAAACAGGTAGAACGCAGCCGGCACCACAAACAGCGTCAGCAGCATGGAAACCGAGACTCCGCCCAGGATGATGATGCCCAGGGGCTTGCGGAACTCCGAGCCCTCGCCAGCCGCGGCTATGAGGGGTATGGAGATCATCAGCACCGTCAGGGTGGTCATCAGGATGGGGCGCAGACGCAGCCGGGCCGCCTCTACCAGGGCATCGTAGAGGGGCTTTTCGCGGGCCTCGCGCACCGCAAAGTCCAGTAGCAGGATGGCGTTTTTGGTGACCAGTCCAATCAGAATGACCACGCCCAGCACCGAGACCACGTCGAGGCCGCTTCTGAAGAAGTAGAGGAACCAGAAGGCCCCCACCAGCGCGAGCGGCACGGGCAGGAGCAGGTAGAGCGGGTAGCGGAAGGTGTTGAACTGGCTCGAGATCACCAGAAAGTTGAGCAGCAGGGCCAGCCCGAAGGCAATGGGGGCGCTGCGGGCCAGGTCGCCCACAAAGGCGGTGGAGCCCTGGGTCTCGAGGCGCACCCCATCGGTAAAGACCCCGGCCTTTTCCAGCTCCTGGCGCACCAGGTTGGAAAGCTGGAAGGTGCCGATCTCGGTGCCGGGCGCACGATTGGCGTTGATGCCGGTAGAGAAAGCCTGGTTGGTACGCGAAAGCTGCGCGGGGGTCTGGCGGTTTTCGAACTGCCCTAAGCTCCCCAGGGGCAGGGCGCTGCGCAGGGCCGGGGCGGTGACCGGCAGCGAGAGCAGGCTGGTCTGGTCGGGTACGAAGCGCGGGTCGGCCCTGACCACGATGGGAATATCGTCGCCGCCGGAGCGCAGGTTGCCGGCCTCGGTGCCGGCGTTGTAGATGCGCAGGGTCTGGGCGAGGTCGTTGGGGGTCAGGCCGGTGCCCTGGAGCTTGTTGGGGTTGGGCACCAGTACCCGCTCACTGGCGGTCTCCTCGAGGCTGCTGCGCACATCAATGAGGTAGGGGAGCTGCCGCATGACCTGGAGGGCCTGGCGGTTCTTTTCGGCCAGCAGCGTGGGGCTGGGGGCGGTCAGGGTGTACTGCAGGTCGGCAGCCCCACCCGGCCCCCCTTCCGGCACGGTCACCCGCAGGTCGGCCTCGGGGCGGTCGGCCAGGAGCTTCTCCAGGGCCTCGCGGTAGGTGGGCAGCAGGTCGTAGACGTTCTCGCGCTCGTCCTTGGGCACCAGCTCAATCACCAGGCGGGCCCGTTCGGGGTTGCCCGCGCCCAGGATGTTTTGTGAGCTGCCCACGGTGTTGAGTACTGCCCGAACCTCGGGCCGGGTCGCCAGCCAGCCCTCGAGCCGCCTTGTAAGGGCATCGGTCTCGCTGAGGGCGGTGCCTTTGGGCAGCACCAGATCCACGTTCATCTGGCCGTTGTCGTTTTTGGCGGTAAAGTTGAAAGGAATTTTGGGGCCCACATAGCCAATGCTCAGGAAGAAGCCCAGGCCCAGCAAGAGCACCAGACCGCTTCGCTTCAGGGCGGCGGCCAGGCTGCGGGCATACAGCTCGCGCAGCCCCAGGAATACCCGCTCCGAAACCCCGTGCAGGCTGCCGGTAATGGCCCCGGCCAGCCCGAAAATCACCGAGAACAGCCAGCGCAAGGGGGCCAGGAGCAGGGTGATGGGCGTAATCAGCACATTGAACAGGCGGCGCTCCCAGCTCAGGCCCGGCTGCCGGTAGACATGCAACCGCAGCCCCCAGCGCAGATCCTGGCCCAGACCCAAAAAGCGGGCCCCCAGTTGCCGCCAGGTGGGGGGCTCGGGGTCGGGGAAGTAAGCCAGGCGCACGGTCAGGAAGAACAGGGCCTCGAGCCAGCTCACCGCAATGGCCGCGGCCAGCACGATGCCAAACTGCCGGAAAAACTCCCCGATGATGCCCGGCAAAAAGCTAATCGGCAAGAACACCGCCAAAAGCGAGAGGGTGGCCGCCGAAACCGCCGAGAGTACCTCGGTAGAGCCCTTCAGCACCGCTTGCAGGTTGTCGTAGCCCATCTTGCGGTAACGCTCGATGTTCTCGGCCAGCACGATGGAGTCGTCTACCACGATGCCGACCGCCACGATGATGGCCAGCAGGCTGATGACGTTGAAGGTAAAGCCCAGCAAGCCAAACACAATCAAAGCGCCCGACATGGTGATGGGAATGGCCAGCACCACGCTAAAAACCGAGTTGAGCTTGCCCAGAAAGATCAGGGTGATGAAGGAGACGATCAGGGCGACCAGCAGCACCTCGCGGAAGGTGTCGTTGACGGTGTTCTCGATAAAGGTGGTGGTGTCGCCCACGATGCGGGCCTGGTAGCCCTGGGGCAGGCGGGCTTCCTGGAGGGTGCGCTTGATGCCCTGGGCCACCGCTACGGCGTTGGAGTCGGGGGTTTTGCGGATGGCCAGGGGAATTACCGGCTGGCCGTTGAGCCGGGTCAGGCGGGTGGGCTCGGCCTGGGTGTCGCGCACCACGCCGAGGTCGCGCACCTCGAGGCCCCGTGCAGGGTCTACCAGGATGCGCCCCACCTCTTCCGGGGTGGTGGGGGTGTTGCGCAGGGTGAACAGCAGGCGCTGCCCCTGGTTGCTCTGGGTGCCAGCAGGCACCGCCAGCGCCGAGGTCTGGATGGCCCCCACCACCTGGGCTGGGGAGAGGTTGTAGGCGGCCACCTTGTAGGGGTCGAGCAAGACCTGAATCTGCCGGTCGGGGGCGCCTTGTACCTGCACATCGGCCACCCCGCCCACCAGCTGCAGCCGGGGCTTGAGCACATCGTTGGCGTACTTGGCCACCTCGCGCAGGTCGCGCCCCTCGGCGGACAGCGCGATGAACAGGATGGGCGCTGCCGCGGGGTCGAAGCGTTGCACCACCGGGGCCTGGGCCTCGCGCGGCAACTGGCCTCGCACCGCCGCCACCCGCTGGGAGACATCGGTGGCCACGCGGTTGATGTCCTGCCCAAACTCGAACGAAACAATCACCTGGGAGAAGCCCTCCCCCGAAAGCGAGGCGATCTGGTCGAGGCCGGAAAGGGTCGAGACCGCATCCTCGATGGGGCGGCTTATCTGCTGCTCGACCTCCTCGGGCCCGGCGCCGGGGTAGGCGGTCGTGACCGCCACCACCGGAATTTCGAAGCGCGGCAGCAGGTCTACCCCCACCCGGCTACCCGAGATGAGGCCGAAGAGCACCATGGCCAGGAATACCGCGGTGGAGAACACGAAGCGCTTGACAAAGAACGCAATGAGTGGGTTCTCCGGTTTATCGCCGGTCTGGGGCGCTGGGTTTTTGCGTTCTTCCTGGCTCATACCGGCCCCCCCTCCTGCTGCGCTGATACCAGCCCAACCTGAATGGTTATTTTCGAGGGGCGTTCCATATGCCCCTCATCCGACAACACCCCCGATCCAGCCAATGGCTTCGCCGCAATGGAGCGCAAAGGCATCGGTGGGGTGTCGCTACCTTCTCCTACAAGGAGAGAAGGCACGGGGTTCACAAAGATTTGGGCCTGGCGAACCCTCACTGCACCACCTCCACGGTATCGCCGTCGGAGAGGCTCGAGGGCACCGGAAACACCACCGGCTGGCCGGAGAGCCCTTCCACGGCCACACGGGTGCCGGTGTCGCCCAGCACCCGCACCGGCGTCCGCACGGCTTTGCCGTCCTGTACCACGAACACGAAGGTATTACGCCCTTCGGTGCGTAAAGCCCCTGCCGGCAGCAGTCGGCCCTGGGCCAGGCGCAGGGTGTAACGCACCTGGGCGCTGGCGCCGGGGGGCAGGCTGCCCCCGACCTCGGCCACCAGCTCCACCAGCCGGTCGGTGCCCGGCACCTTGCTGCTCTTGCTGAGGGTAGCGGGGTAGGTCTGGCCGCCAAAAATCAGGTTGACCTGGCTGCCTAAGGGCAGGGCGGCGGCTTCCTCGGGCGGCAGGCGGAAGCTGGCCTCGAGCCGGCTGGTATCGGCCAGCCTAAAAGCCCGCTGCCCCGCCGAAACGAACTCGCCGGGGTTTACGAAGGTTTCGGCCACCACACCTGCAAAGGGGGCCTTGACCTCGGTATCGGCCACGGCCCGCCGGGCCTGAGCTAGCTGGTTCTGGGCTTGCTGCACCTGGAGGCGCAGCAGGGCCAGGTCTTCGCTGGAGGCGCGCTGGGCGCGGGCCAGGTTCTCGCGGGCGTTGTCGGCGGCGGCTTTGGCCTGGTTGTAAGCCGCCTCGAGGCCGGTCAGCTCGACCTGAGCAATGGCCCCGGCGGCGAAAAGCTGCTTGCCCTCGCGGTAGCGCCGCTCGGCCACCTGTAGGTTGGCCAGGGCCGACTCGAGGCTGGACTGCAACGGCGCGAGGGAGCCCGAGGTGGAGCGCTGGGCCCGCTCGAGGTTCACCCTGGCTTGCTCGAGGGCCAGTTCGGCGTTTCGCAGGGCCGACTGAGCGTTGACGGGGTCGAGCCGCAAAACCACCTGCCCCGCTGCCACCCGGCTACCCTCCCGTACCAGCACTTCCAGTACCTTGCCCGAGGCGGTAGCCCCCACCTGGCTTTCGCGAGCAGGGGAGAGGGTGGCCCCGGTGGTGCGGGTGGTGGTGAGGGTGCCGGTTTCGGGCGTTACAACCCGCACCTTGATGCTGCGCGAAACCGCGCCTTCAGCGGCTTGCGGGGCCTCGCTCTGTGCCCGCCGAGGGCCACAGCCCACCAGCAACAGGCCCACCAACCCCAGCGCAAGCCCGCCTCGGAGGAAAGTCTGGCCCAACACTAGCGACCTCCTGCCAGCAGGCTGTAGTACGCGCGGTAGTAGTTGCCCAGGGCCTGCTGGGCCGCAAGCTCGGCCTGAATGAAGGAAAGCTCGGCCTGCAGGTAGGCTACCTGGCTAATCAGACCGGCCTCGAGCCGCTTTTTCTCGTTGGCCAGGGTCTCGCGGGCATTGGCCAGGGCGGCCTGCTGGACGCCCAGGGCCCGCTGGGCGGCCTGGAGGTTCTGGTAGAGCGAGTCGTACTGCAAGCCCAGACCCCGCTCGAGTTCCCGCGCACCCGCCACGGCTTGCTCGGCTCGAGCCTTCGCGGCGTCAATCTCGGCCCGGGCCGCATAGCTGGGGTCGAGCAGTTCGACCTGCAGGCTGGCCAGCTCGGCCCGCTGGCGGGCCTGTAGCACGTCCGGGTTCTTGCCCAGTAGCTCCCGAATCAGGCTGGCCTCGGGCATGGCAGGTGGGTTCGGTAAGGGGGCCACGTTTGCAAAAGGCCCCACCAGGCTCCGCAGCGAGGTCTGGGCCAGGGCCAGGCCGTTTTCGGCCCGGGTGGCGTTGCTGCGGGCGTCATCCAGGCGGTTCTGGGCGTTGCGAACATCCAGGGCCGTGCCGGAGCCGTTGCGCTGGCGAATCTGGGCAATTTCCAGGCCCCGCGTGGCAACCTCCAGGGCCTTCTGGGCCAGGCGCACCTGAATCTGGGCCTCGAGCAGCTGGGTGTAGGCCCCCACAATGCTGCTCTGGGCCTGCACCACGGCCCGGTCGTAGCTGGCCTGTGCGAGCGCAGAGCGCTGCTCGGCCTGCACCTTGCTGGGGCGGGTCAGGAGGGGGTCGGAAAGCACCCTTTGCAGATTGGCCCTGGCATCGTCGAGTTCGACTTTGGCTGCAACTACCGGGGCTTGCTCCAGCGCCTTGGCCAGGGCAGTTTCCAGGCTCAGGTTCTGGGCCTGGGCCAATGTGAGCGTGGTCAGGAGGGTCAAAAGGGTGGGGATGGCCAGTTTCATCGGTTCACCTCGCTGAGGGGTAGGGCAAAAAAGCGGTACAGATCTAAAATTCGCTGGATGCGGTTGAGTTCGGCTTGCTCCACGCCCAGGCGGGCCTGGGCCAGGGCCAGTTCGGCTTGCAGGGTGGCGAGGGGGCTCGCAAGCCCCAGCCGTTCGCGCTCGCGGGCTTCGTTCAGGCTGCGCTCGGCGTCGGAGCGCACCTGCTGGGCGTTGGTCAGGTTTTGCTCGGCGGTCTGCAGGGAAGAGCGCAGCAAATCCTCTTGCAACTTGCTGCTGCGCCGGGCGGCCTCCACGGCCTGACGGGCTGCGTCCACCTGCTTCTGGGCAGCCTCGAGGGCATCCAGCACCCCGAAGGCGATGTTGGCCGAAAGGCCGATTTGCAGCGTGCCGTTGATGCGATCCTGAGGGGCACTGCGGCCCTGGGAGGTGTTGGTGTAGCTGAGGCTCGGTTGCAGGGTGCGGGAGTTGATGGACAGGGTGAGCGAGTCGTTGTCGGAGGTGTTGCGGGTGTAGCTACCCTGCACCACCGGCAGCACCCCCCGCACCGCCCGGTCGTAGGCGATCTGGGCGTTAGCCAGTTGGAGTTCGGCCTGCCGCACCTGGGGCGGGGTGCCCTCGGTGGGCACGGCCAGCCGGGGTGGGGTGGCGCTGCTGGGCCCGATCAGGTCGGCCAGGCTCTGCCGGGCCAGGGCCAGGTTGCGCTCGGCGTCGGTTTGCTGGATGGCCGCCTGGCGCAGGCTGGCCTCGGCCTGGCGCACCTCGCTGGGGCTGGCCGCTCCCCGGCTTTCGCGCAGCCGGGTGGCCTCGAGGTTGGCCTGGGCCAGCCGCACCCCCAGCCGTGCCACTTCCAGCCCCGACTCGGCCAACCGCACCCGCCAGAAAGCCTCCACCGCCTGGGCCTCGAGCTGGGTGCGGGCCTGCCGCACCCCCAGTGCAGCCTGTTCCACCCCCAGCGCCGCCTGACCGACCGCATCGGCAACATCGCCGAAGGGAAAGGGCGTAAAGGTCAGGCCCAGGGTGATCTGCCGGGCCTCGCCGGGCAGGCTAGCGCACTGCGGGTTGAGCGGATTGGGGCAGGTAGGAGGGCCGGGGGGCGGGGACACCTCAAAAAACGAAAACCCCCCCTGGGCTTGCACACTGACCGGGCTCTGGGTGGCCCGCAACTGGGCCTGGGCCGCCTCCAGCCCCAACCGGGCCTGCAACAGCGAGGGATGGTTCTCCAGGGGTGCAAAGAACCCCTGCGCCAGCCCGGCGTTGAAGGTACCAGCGATCAGCAGGGCCAGCGCCACATGTCTGCCGTTTGGCCCCAGAACCCTATCTCCTAATCCTGGAGGCCTGTTCATGGCTCCACCGACCTTTCTGGGGACTGCACGTCTTTGTCGGGGGCAGGCTCGGTGAGCTTGCGATAGCTCCGGGTTAGCATAGTAATTTCCTCTGGGCTGAGCCGGGCGAAGCGTTCACGCGAAACTTCCCTCCAGTTTTTGCGCATCTGCACCAGAAAATCCTTACCGGCCTCGGTCAGCACAATACGCACCTTGCGCTTGTCGCTGGCATCGAGCTGGCGGTGCACCAGACCCCGCTCCTCGAGGCTCGCCAGAAGCTGCGAGACCCCAGGCGGCGAGGCGTCCATCACGAAGGCCAGCCCCGAAGGCTGGTCAATGCCCTCCGAGATGCACATTAGCGCAAAGGCTTGCATGGGGGAGACCCCCAGACCCTCGAAAGCCCTCTGCTGATCGAGCCGCATCTGCCAGACTAGATGGGTGGACAGCTGCCATAGCTCGTCTAACGTTTCGTCCAATGCAAACTTCATACGCATGAAATATTAGGCTGACTAACAGGTTGGGAAAGAAGGTCTCGCTACAGTTTTCACAAAAAGCGGATGGCCTATAGCAGATAGCAAAAACAGAAGCTTAGAGCCGAAAGCTGAAGGCCCAAAGTCAAAGGCTATAAGCCACAAGCCACTGGCTACACGTCACCTGCCAGGTGAGGGTGCGTCCCAAAATCAACCAATGAACCCAGACGGTCAATCCCCCTTGGGGTGCTGCACAAAGCTCTATCCAAGCCCCCGTAGGGGTACTCGGTCTGCGCCGGAAGGTCAGTGCCGCTATGGTGATCGGCATCCAGAGGGGTTTCACGGCGAGTTGGGGTTGTTGAGGCTGGTTGAAACAGGGACACACCCCCTGCCAGGTGACAAGCCTTGGACGCTCTCTGTGAGGGCGTGGTAAGCTACTCTCAACATGGGGGAAAAAGTTTTTGAAGAGCGGGAACTGATCTTAGAGCTGTTCCCTGGAACTTCCCCGGAGCTCTTGCCTCCGGGGGAAGTGCTTTATTACCGGGATAGCGAAGGGCGGGTACACATCGAAGAAAGCCCGCTCCATCTGGTGCTGGAACCCCTCGAGCGCTCCAACAGCACCACACCCATCATCTGCGAGGCTTGCTTGCGGCATGTCTCCCGCACGGCGGCGCAGTTCTTCCGCTTTGGGGTGGGGGAAAACCAGCGGCACTTTCGCTATGTGGCCCTGTGCCGCGACACCGAAAGCTGCTCGGGGGCGTCCAGGCCGGGGCGTTTGAGAGAAATCCTCTTAAGGGGTATACTGCCCTGAGCAGGTGGGTTAAAACCAGGCTCGGCAGAAGGTGCGCCGGGCCTCTTCCTTGACTCAGGAAGGCCATCTCATATAAATCTCAGAACGATGGCGCAGCATCGTTAGCGATTAGCGCAACACACTATGCGCCGCAGATACTCAGGTTTCAGGAGGCCGGATGGCACGCGAAGTTAAACTAACCAAATCGGGATATGAACGTCTGGTGGCCGAGCTCGAGCAAGAACGGGCCCGCTTGCAGGATGCCACCCGTATATTGCAGGAACTTATGGAGTCCTCGGACGACTACGACGACTCCGGTCTGGAGGACGCCAAGCGCGAAAAAGCCCGCATCGAGGCCCGCATAGACTCCCTGACCGACACCCTCTCCCGCGCCGAAATCATGGAGGAAGAGGGCAACAAGGTGAGCGTGGTCAGCCTGGGGGCCATAGTGAGCCTGAAGTCCAAGGAAGGCGATCACATGGAGGTGCAGGTGGTGGCCCCGGCGGAAGCCAGCGTCCTCGAGCGCCCCATGAAAATCTCCGACGAGAGCCCCCTGGGCAAGGCCCTGCTGGGTCAGAAGGTGGGGGCCAAGGTGATGCTCGAGACCCCCAAGGGCAAAAAAGAGTTCAAGGTAGAGACCATCAAGCACTAGCTGCCCCACCCCCCAAACGCCCGAGGCCAGCCGCCGAAGGCGTTTTTTGCTATGCGACGCCCTCAACCCTCGACAATCTTCGGCCCTGGGGCCTAGACTCTATACGCTGGATGGACTTATGCCTGAATACAGTGAACAGACCCAACAACGCCTGGCCAACCGTGAGGCCCTGGTCGAGGCCGGGTTCGAGCGCTTCCCCTACCGCTTCCCCAAAACCCACGACGCCGCCCAGATTTTAGCCGCCCACGCCGGAGCCGGGCCCCAGGAAGAGTGGCCCGACGAGACCGTGCGGGTGGCGGGCCGCCTGATGACCTTCCGGCACATGGGCAAGGCCAGCTTTGCCCATCTGCAAGACCAGAGCGGACGCATTCAGCTTTACCTGGCCCGCGACCTGACCGAGCACTACGACCTGATCAAAAAACTGGATATTGGCGACATTGTGGGCATTGAGGGCACGGTCTTCACCACCAAGACCGGCGAGATCACGGTCAAGGTCAAAAAGTTTACCCCCCTGGTCAAGTCGCTGCACCCCCTGCCCGACAAGTGGCACGGCATCCGCGATGTCGAAACCCGCTACCGCCAGCGCTACCTCGACCTGATCCAGAACCCCGAGGTGCGCGAGGTGTTTCGCATCCGCAGCCGCATGGTGCGCTACATCCGCAACTACTTCGACCAGCAGGGCTTTCTGGAAGTTGAAGGCCCCACCCTTCAGGCCATTGCGGGGGGCACCGAGGCCAAGCCCTTCAAAACCTTTCACAACGCCCTCGACCACGAGTTCAACCTGCGGATAGCCCTCGAGCTGCACCTAAAGCGGCTGCTGGTAGGCGGTTTTGAAAAGGTCTTCGAGATTGGCCGCAACTACCGCAACGAAGGCATCTCGGTCAAACACAACCCCGAGTTCACCATGCTGGAAGCCTACTGGGCCTACGCCGACTACCACGACATGATGGCCCTGATCGAAGACCTGCTCTCGGGGCTGGTGCAGCACCTGTTCGGCACCACCGAGGTGCCCTACGGCGAGCACCTGATTAACTTTGCCAAGCCCTTCCGCCGCATAGACTTTACCGCTACCCTCAAAGAAAAAGCGGGCCTGGACTTCGACCCCACCGACCTCGAGCGCCTGCGGGCCTGGGCTGATGTCCATCACCCCGAACTCCGCAGCGTACCCAGCTACAAGCTGCTGGACAAGCTGTTCGGGCACTACGTGGAGCCCACCCTGATCCAGCCCACCTACGTGCTGGACGTGCCCCTGGCCATAAGCCCCCTGGTCAAACGCCACCGCGACCCCAGCAAGCCCAACCTGACCGAACGGGCCGATTTGTTTGTGGCCGGTTTTGAGATTTCGCCCATCTACTCCGAGCTAAACGACGCCCTCGACCAGCGCGCCCGCTTCGAAGAGCAGGCCAAACGCCGCGAGGCCGGCGACGACGAGGAGCCCGAAATTGACGAAGACTTTTTGCTGGCCCTCGAGTACGGCATGCCCCCCGCCGCCGGGATGGGCCTGGGCATAGACCGGCTGGCCATGGTGCTTACCAACCAGGAGAGCATCCGCGATGTAATCCTGTTCCCGCTCCTGAAGCCGCGCAAAGAAGCGGAAAAACCCGACGAAAGTACGGAAGAAGATTAGAATTGAAGAGCCTCCAAACTCAGCACGAGTTCGGGCTCTGGCTTTGCAACCTGAAATCAAAAGGCATCTCTCTGCGCTCGGTCGCAGGAGAGTCGCGTGCGGTATTGGGAGTCCGAGCCCACCGCAGTTGTCAAAAGCATTTTACAAGATTTTTTATCAACCTTGCTATATCTTAATGGAAAAAAGGCTGATTTAAACGCTTGATAGAATGCAATTGTAGAAGCAATGGAAAAAGGTAAGAAATCGCGAAAAATTATAAGTGATCCTAAACAGCTTCTAGATCACTTTGTTTCCCATGAACAAGCTTCCGAGTACCTTGATGGTGTTTATATTCCCCTTGGTGTAGGGCAGGGCACTGTGGAGCCAAACAAGCCCATCAACGGGCCGATTAGCCCCAGGGGCAGGCGTCCGAAGCCCTAATCGCATACTAAAACAACATTAGGCTCAACGCCTGCTGTGGGTATACTCAAGAAACAGCCCGGCTTCCAAGCTTAATCCACATACAGCTTCGCCAGGGTGGAACAGTTACCATAAGGACATGAAGCGTGAAGCCAAAAAAAAGAAAAGAACAAAATGGCCTGACGACTTTCCGTTATTGTGCCTACCAAACCCAGCAAACCGGTTTTACCAAAACCGATCCAACTAAAACCGGGGTCAAAATCGTCTCTAGAATATGTCCAGGAGCAGCGCAGGTGAGACGAGTATCTTGTCCAAGGGAGCGGTTATTCGGACTCATGCCCAAGTTCCAATCTTTACCTTAGCTTTCGCTCGATAGGAATAGGTAGGCTTTGCCTTGCTGCCCGAGCCAAGTTTGAAATCCAGTGATTGATGAACTGTAGCATAAAGACATGGACCGCACGTTCTCTAAAAAGTCCAAAAGAAGAGTCTACGGCCCAGACCCAACCTCCTGGGCCAGCGATTTCATGGTTTTCGAGCCTGCTAACCCCCAAAAAAGACCTGCCCCCCCGCAGATCAAACTCAAAGGTAAAAAAAGTTCCCTCGAGTATGTCCAGGAGCAAAGAAAATGACCTGGTTATATTCGTTGATAGTACGCTGATTCAAATACATACCAAAACTTTCAATCCTCACTCGAGCTTTCGCTCGAGTGCAACGCGCAGCCATAGAACGCTTGGTTTTCACTGGGCCATTTTCAATCCTCACTCGAGCTTTCGCCCGAGTGCAACGATACAGCTATACTCAATCCAACTTGAACTCCAGCGTTTCAATCCTCACTCGAGCTTTCGCCCGAGTGCAACCTCCCTTTACGCACCCACACATTTTTTTCTGGGTCGGTTTCAATCCTCACTCGAGCTTTCGCCCGAGTGCAACCCGGCGGATAGCCGGGGTAAACTTATTTCGGCAACGAGTTTCAATCCTCACTCGAGCTTTCGCCCGAGTGCAACAAAGGGCAGCGCCCCCACCACAAACGATGCACCGTCGTTTCAATCCTCACTCGAGCTTTCGCCCGAGTGCAACGTGAGTTTGCTCCGACCCCCATCGTTGACCAGGATGTGTTTCAATCCTCACTCGAGCTTTCGCCCGAGTGCAACCCGCACCACCATCCCCGGCCTCGTTTTGGGGCTCGTTTCAATCCTCACTCGAGCTTTCGCCCGAGTGCAACGTTGGAGGAATGCTTGCCTCACCTCGTTTCCCTACTGTTTCAATCCTCACTCGAGCTTTCGCCCGAGTGCAACGCCCACCAAGCCCGCTACCAAGCCCACCAAGCCCGCGTTTCAATCCTCACTCGAGCTTTCGCCCGAGTGCAACCTGGAGGCATGGTAAGCTATTGCCATCCCGCGAGAGTTTCAATCCTCACTCGAGCTTTCGCCCGAGTGCAACAGCCACGACCTCACGTACAACCTCAGCCACGACCTGTTTCAATCCTCACTCGAGCTTTCGCCCGAGTGCAACCGCGGAGACTCTTGCTGAGGTCTTGGCGGCTTTACGTTTCAATCCTCACTCGAGCTTTCGCCCGAGTGCAACCTGGTGGCTCAGATGGGCCGCTATCTTCGGGTTGGGTTTCAATCCTCACTCGAGCTTTCGCCCGAGTGCAACCCTTCATGCCTCCCTTCTCCTTTCTCACCTCCTCGTGTTTCAATCCTCACTCGAGCTTTCGCCCGAGTGCAACGCCCCCATTTTGTCAATGGGGCTGGCATTTGCTGTTTCAATCCTCACTCGAGCTTTCGCCCGAGTGCAACATAACCGGTTGGTGCAACCCCGCACGACCCTCGTTGGTTTCAATCCTCACTCGAGCTTTCGCCCGAGTGCAACGCTTGGCAGCCTCAGACTTGGTGGGCTTGGTAGCGGTTTCAATCCTCACTCGAGCTTTCGCCCGAGTGCAACCTTGGTAGCCTCAGACTTGGCGGGCTTGGTAGCCTCAGTTTCAATCCTCACTCGAGCTTTCGCCCGAGTGCAACATGAGCGTACCCCAAATCCGCTACGCTTTGGACGCCGTTTCAATCCTCACTCGAGCTTTCGCCCGAGTGCAACAAGGGCTGTCGAGGAGTATTTCGATAGCTACGGCGTTTCAATCCTCACTCGAGCTTTCGCCCGAGTGCAACCGACTGGAGCCAGGGCCCAGTCGCACCCCAACCCGGCGTTTCAATCCTCACTCGAGCTTTCGCCCGAGTGCAACCGGTTATCTCGCTTGGACTTATCAGCATGATGTCGTTGTTTCAATCCTCACTCGAGCTTTCGCCCGAGTGCAACAAGCAGCACAGGAGGTTTATGAGAAAAAGTACCTGGTTTCAATCCTCACTCGAGCTTTCGCCCGAGTGCAACGCTCTGGAAAAGCTTGGCTTCCAAGCTCCATATAGGTTTCAATCCTCACTCGAGCTTTCGCCCGAGTGCAACGGGAAGTTCCCAGCCTGAGCGTACCCCAGATAAAGGTTTCAATCCTCACTCGAGCTTTCGCCCGAGTGCAACCATCCACATCCCTCGCTCCTTTTCCAGCAGCGCGCGCAGTTTCAATCCTCACTCGAGCTTTCGCCCGAGTGCAACGCCACTCCCAACTCCGGGAGAGGTGGAGACGTATCTGTTTCAATCCTCACTCGAGCTTTCGCCCGAGTGCAACACAAGACCGTATATTCCAGGAGGGTATCCAGATCGGCGTTTCAATCCTCACTCGAGCTTTCGCCCGAGTGCAACCCCGGCATTTGTCCAAGTTTGCCGGGATTCCGGCGTTTCAATCCTCACTCGAGCTTTCGCCCGAGTGCAACGCGGAGGTTGTACGCGAGGTCATGCACGACCTCAGCGTTTCAATCCTCACTCGAGCTTTCGCCCGAGTGCAACATTGCGGGCATCCCGCTCGCAATCAATTACTGCAACGTTTCAATCCTCACTCGAGCTTTCGCCCGAGTGCAACGGCGGAGAGTACGTGCATACCCAATCCAGCCCAGCGTTTCAATCCTCACTCGAGCTTTCGCCCGAGTGCAACCCTTCAGGTAGGTTTTGACCGTGCTGCCCTGGCGGTTTCAATCCTCACTCGAGCTTTCGCCCGAGTGCAACCCATCACTCCACGGAGCAATCATGCTCATTTTGCATGTTTCAATCCTCACTCGAGCTTTCGCCCGAGTGCAACTTCCCCGAAGGGGATGTCTGCTATCAGTCTATGTTTCAATCCTCACTCGAGCTTTCGCCCGAGTGCAACATTGGCAACCCCCCAGGAACGGGTGCGAATTACCCGTTTCAATCCTCACTCGAGCTTTCGCCCGAGTGCAACGACAAGCTGTTCGCCTTCCTTGCCGCGAAGGAGGAGGTTTCAATCCTCACTCGAGCTTTCGCCCGAGTGCAACCGAGAAGGAGAGTCAGGAGAAAGGAAGGAGGTACAGCGTTTCAATCCTCACTCGAGCTTTCGCCCGAGTGCAACGAAGCATTGCTCGACCTGCCGGGTGGCTTTCGTGAAGTTTCAATCCTCACTCGAGCTTTCGCCCGAGTGCAACCAAGCCTACGGCGGACAAGCCCGTCTCCAAGCCGTTTCAATCCTCACTCGAGCTTTCGCCCGAGTGCAACGCTTCCGCCCTGGTATCCCCCTTCTGTATTATCGGTTTCAATCCTCACTCGAGCTTTCGCCCGAGTGCAACCCCGTACATGGACACGTTCAGGTACGGAACCCTGGGTTTCAATCCTCACTCGAGCTTTCGCCCGAGTGCAACTCGCGGAGGTCATCGAGCATGACCTCCGCGTCCCCGCCGTTTCAATCCTCACTCGAGCTTTCGCCCGAGTGCAACTTGTGCGCGAAGTCATCGCGGAGGTCATCGAGCATGTTTCAATCCTCACTCGAGCTTTCGCCCGAGTGCAACGAGGACTTGCTTGCTTTGGTGGATGCGGCGCATAAAGTTTCAATCCTCACTCGAGCTTTCGCCCGAGTGCAACGTAGGTGGGCATGAAGCGCTGCCCAATCTGGCGTTTCAATCCTCACTCGAGCTTTCGCCCGAGTGCAACCCTTGAATCTTCTGTTGGCCTTGACACCAGAATCAGTTTCAATCCTCACTCGAGCTTTCGCCCGAGTGCAACTTGAGGAACTGACTGTCATGCGTGAGCGAATGAACCGTTTCAATCCTCACTCGAGCTTTCGCCCGAGTGCAACCAGCGATTATGAGAATCGCTGGGACACATGCCGCCCGTTTCAATCCTCACTCGAGCTTTCGCCCGAGTGCAACGCGCGCTGGGCGGAATTTTTCGCTCGGCCCGACAAAGTTTCAATCCTCACTCGAGCTTTCGCCCGAGTGCAACCTGAGCGGCTTATAGAGTGGGATATAGGCTAAAGTTATAAAGTTTCAATCCTCACTCGAGCTTTCGCCCGAGTGCAACGATGCCCACATTGTCGGCTGGCGGCGGAAATACAGTTTCAATCCTCACTCGAGCTTTCGCCCGAGTGCAACTGGGATTTCTCATTTGGGGCTCATGAGAGTCGCCGTTTCAATCCTCACTCGAGCTTTCGCCCGAGTGCAACATAAAGTACGCTCTAGAGGCAAAAATCCGCCCTCTAGTTTCAATCCTCACTCGAGCTTTCGCCCGAGTGCAACACGCTAGCTACGCATGAACAACGCTACATGTAACGGTTTCAATCCTCACTCGAGCTTTCGCCCGAGTGCAACGAGCGAAAAATTCCGCCCAGCGCGCTTCGTCCCAGCGTTTCAATCCTCACTCGAGCTTTCGCCCGAGTGCAACCAATGCGGCTTCGTAGGATCCGAAATTCCCACGATGTTTCAATCCTCACTCGAGCTTTCGCCCGAGTGCAACAGATGGCGAGCTTCCGGTGTTCAAGGATTTTCCCCCAAGTTTCAATCCTCACTCGAGCTTTCGCCCGAGTGCAACCTACGGCCAAGCCCGGCGACAAGCCCGAACACATCTCCGTGTTTCAATCCTCACTCGAGCTTTCGCCCGAGTGCAACGGCCGGCAAGCCTGGGATAATGATAGCCGGGATAGATGTTTCAATCCTCACTCGAGCTTTCGCCCGAGTGCAACGCTTGACGCTAACGGTATACCCTGCCAGGTTGAAGTTTCAATCCTCACTCGAGCTTTCGCCCGAGTGCAACGAGGGCGATTCGCCCTCACAAGCGGCCTTCTCCCCGTTTCAATCCTCACTCGAGCTTTCGCCCGAGTGCAACCCGAGCCCTGGCGGGCAATCCAGGGCAAGGAGGAGTTTCAATCCTCACTCGAGCTTTCGCCCGAGTGCAACTCGGGTCAAGCGTCAAGCGCTGGTGTGCAGGGTGGTTTCAATCCTCACTCGAGCTTTCGCCCGAGTGCAACCACCAAATCTTGGCGCGCCTACAGGTGCTCCAGCAAGGTTTCAATCCTCACTCGAGCTTTCGCCCGAGTGCAACATGGCGCTGCTAGTGCAGCGGGGGCTGCAGCGTGTTTCAATCCTCACTCGAGCTTTCGCCCGAGTGCAACCGCTTGAATGCGCTCAGGCTTACTCCGAGTGAGAGTTTCAATCCTCACTCGAGCTTTCGCCCGAGTGCAACATCACGGTGGAAAAGGAGACAAGCGATGTATCTTGGTTTCAATCCTCACTCGAGCTTTCGCCCGAGTGCAACGTTGTGCTAGCCTACGTGTGGTTGGGGGGCAACCCCGTTTCAATCCTCACTCGAGCTTTCGCCCGAGTGCAACCGGTGGACTATCAAATGGTTCTCTTGTGCCGGGAGGTTTCAATCCTCACTCGAGCTTTCGCCCGAGTGCAACATCCGGTACGCCATTGACACCAAAATCCGGCCATTGTTTCAATCCTCACTCGAGCTTTCGCCCGAGTGCAACGGGCTCTGATCTGCCTATGGCCCAGGGATGGGCCCTGTTTCAATCCTCACTCGAGCTTTCGCCCGAGTGCAACCTGGGATTTCTCATTTGGGGCTCATGAGAGTCGCCGTTTCAATCCTCACTCGAGCTTTCGCCCGAGTGCAACGAGGGCACGGCTGACGCTGCCCTTAGCAGAGCTCGAAGTTTCAATCCTCACTCGAGCTTTCGCCCGAGTGCAACAGATTGCCTATCGGGACTCAAGTCCCACCGATGCCAGTTTCAATCCTCACTCGAGCTTTCGCCCGAGTGCAACCCCATACCCGTGTGGCTGAGAAAGCACCCGGTTTGGTTTCAATCCTCACTCGAGCTTTCGCCCGAGTGCAACTGGACAAGTTCCACCAGATTCTCGCCAGGCTGCAGGGTTTCAATCCTCACTCGAGCTTTCGCCCGAGTGCAACGCAAAGGCGCTCCCCTCGTGGGCACGCCTGCTCCTGTTTCAATCCTCACTCGAGCTTTCGCCCGAGTGCAACCCCGACCTTCGAGGGGTACGTGTCAGCGGCGGTGATGTTTCAATCCTCACTCGAGCTTTCGCCCGAGTGCAACGGCCCCATTTTAGCGTGCGTGCTGGACGCGGCTCAAGGGGGGTTTTGCGCGAACCCCCCCAAAAAGGGTTCCGACGCAGGGTGGCGGAGGGTGGGGGGAAAACGGGTTTTCAATGTCCCCTAGCCGATTTCTCGGCTTGCGCGAACCCCCCTGGGTTTTGGCACTTGCTTGGGGTTCGCGCAGGTCTCTGACGCTTAGGTTACATCACCCTGCACGAATCGCGCATACCGGGCCCCGACCCTGGGGGTTGTGAAAACGAACTTTCACAATCCCACAATAGGCACAAACAACCTCAGGCAATCGGTTTGGGCGAAAGGGTGGCTGCTGGCGCTGGTGCTGCTGGGCCTGCTGGCGCTTGCCACGCCCCAGGGGGCTACGGCAGGGCCGCATCTGGCCGATGGCGACCGGCCCAAAATTGGCACCGGCGGCTAGTGGGCCGCATTCGGGGGAGGTCAAAATGGCCTCCCTCGATGGTTATGCGCTGGGTAATATAACGCCAAGGTGAAACGAGCTGATCTGAAACTGTTGGCACTCTCCCTTGAGGGGCTTTGGGAAAATGAGCGTAACCAAACAGCCCTTCACCTGCTTCATGAGCAGTTTGAACAGTGCCAGACCCACCAGCAAGCCGAGCAGTTTGTGAGCCTGCTCGAGGGGCTGCCCGGCCCGTTCGCCCAGGATGCCCGCTTGCAGCAGCTTTACCTGAAAGCTTTGTGCAGGGCCAGAATGCCCGAGCGCATCCTGAACTGGTTCGAGCAGCACCAGGGCCCGGTGCAGGGGCAAGTTTACCGGGCTTGGGCACTGGTTCGCGGGGGGCGCTATGCCGAGGCGCTGGAGGTACTCGAGCAGCTTGAAAACGAACCCGAGCTGGACTGGGGCATTTTTTACCGCACCAAAGGCGAAGCCCTTTTCTGGCTGGGGCGCCCCGACTGGCAGCAGGTGCTGGAGCAGGCCCGGCCCCATCTGCAGGGGGCGGCGTTGGGGCGAATGCTGATTGACCTGGGGGGCTTTCTAAACGCCCGGCAGCGGCTGGCGGAGGCGCGGGTCTGCTGGGCCGAGGCGCTGGGCTACCTGGAGCCCGACCCCTACTACCTGGCTTGGGCCCATAACAGCCTGGGCTTTGCGCTGCTCAACGATCAGCCTCAGCAGGCCGAACAACACCTGCTAGAGGCCCTGCGAATAAGCCAGAAGGAGGGGGCCCGAGGGTTCCGCTCCAAGGCCCTGGCCGGGGTGGGGGCGGTGCGGCGCAGCCTGGGGGAGTGGCCGCGTGCTTTGCACAGTTACCAGCTTGCCTACCGCGCCGCTAGCGAGGCTACAGACCGTCAACTGGCCCTGTGGGGCTGGGGCCACACCCTGCGCCTGATGGGGCGAGTGGAAGAGGCCCTGGCCAAGCTGCTGCAAGCCTGGCAGATAAACCCCCACGAGGTCTGGCTGGAGGCCGATCTGGCCGCAACCCGGCTGATGCTGGGCGAACAGAGGAGCGTCCGACAAAGCCTGCCACGCTTGCAGGGGTACGTGGAGTCGGGGCAACTGGGCCAGCGGGGCCAACTGGTGCTGCGGGTGCTAGAGGCCGAGCTGGCCCGTCAGCAGGGCCAAGCAGAGCAGGCCAGGGCGCTTTTGGCAGGCCAGGACTTACAAAGCCTGTGGGCCCGGGAAGAGCTGGGCTGTTTTCCGGCCCTGGCCCGGATGCTGGAGTTGGAGCCCCTGCAGAAGCAGCCCTTCCGGGTGGAGGTGCGGCCCTTTGGGCGGCTGGAAGTGCGGGTGAATGGCCGGCCTGTGCCCATCCCGGCGGTCAGCAAAACCGGCGAGCTGCTGGTGTTTTTGCTGGTGCATGGCAGGGAGGCCAGCCTCGAGGTGCTGCTGGATCGGCTGGGCGACCCCCGCAACAAAAACCCCCGCAAAGCGCTGTGGGAGGTTATCGAAAAACTACGCCAGGCCCTGGGCTGGCAGGAGAGCGTGCAGAGCCACGGCGGGGTGTACACCCTGGATCCCCAGGCCGAGTGGAAGTGCGACCTGGAGCCGGGCAACCTCCCGTCCCACCGGGGCTTCGAGCGTTCACAGAGTTTCATGCAGGGCTACTACAGCGAGTGGGTGGAGGAGTGGCGGCAGCAGTGGTTGGTGGTCTAGTCATGAGTTTACTAGACTCATATTTTCTTACAAATAAATCATGAGTAAAAAAAATGGACAAGGGCTGGATGGGGGGCGCTATAGTTATCGGCAAAGCAAAGCACCCGTATGTCCAGTTCTCAGGAACTCAACCACCACCAGACCAAAGCCTTTAGACTGCTCCGGCTCCTCGAGCTTTTGCAGCAGAAGCCCTGGCGGCCTGTCGAGCTTCGGGCCGAGCTGGGGCTGGGCGAGCGAGCGATATTCGACTACCTGAACGAGGTAGAGGCCCTGGCCCAGCAGCTGGGTCTGCGCTTCATCCACGACCCTCTACGCAGCACCTATGCCATCGAGGTCGAGGAGCGGCTCAGCCTCACCGAGACGGTGGTAGCCTTTACCGCCCTGCGGATGCTGGCCCATCACTCACCGGGCAGCAACAAAGCCTACCAGGAGGCGCTTCGCAAGCTGGCCAAAAACCTGCCCGAACCGCTCAAAGCCATCGCCCTCAAGAGCACCGAGGCCCTGCAAGAGCGCCCACCCAGCCTGAGCGGGGCCAACCTCGAGACCCTCACCCAGGGCTGGCTCCTTCGCCGGGCGGTGGCCTTCGAGTACCGTCTTCCGGCGGGCCGAAGCATTGGGGTGGAACTCGAGCCCTACTTCATCGAGGTCTCGCGGGCCAATATGGCCGTGTACGTCATTGGCAGAGACCGCCTGTATGGCCGGGGCATCCACTACCTGGAAAACCTCCGCACCTACAAGCTCGAGCGCATCCAGCGCCCGCGCCTGCTGGACGTTTCTTACACCATTCCCGACGACTTCGACCCCACCGCCTACCTCTCAACGGCCTGGGGCATTGTGGGGGGTGAGAACCCCCTGCGGGTGTTGCTGCGCTTCGCACCGGAGGCCAGCGAGCGCCTGCGCGAAGGGGGCTACCCCAACTTGCAAATACTGGAGCAGCCCGAGGGTGGCTACACTCTCGCTCAAATTACCGTTGGCACCGATACCGCAGGATTCCCCCTCGAGCTGCTACCCTGGATACAAAGCTGGGGGCCCAGGGTGGAGGTGCTGGAGCCCCCAAGCCTGCGACAGGTCTGGCTGGACGAAGCGCGGGCGGTGGTGGAGCGCTTCAGTGCCGCCCAATCCGGCCCCAGCCCGCGGGTGTACTGGGGCCACTCCCACCCCGACTCCAACCGGTGGCAGCCCTTGCGGGTGCATCTGGAGAACGTGGCCCGCCTGGCCGCCGAGCGGGCGGCCCCCTTTGCCGAGGAGCAAAGCGCCCGTCTGGCCGGGTATCTGCACGACCTCGGCAAGTACGGCGACCGGTTTCAGCTTCGGCTGCAGGGCAAGGCCAGGGGCCTCGACCATTGGTCGGCGGGGGCCCACGTCGCCCTTTTCGACTACCGCCTGCCCGCTGTGGCCCTGGCGGTGCAGGGCCATCACATCGGCCTGCAAAGCGGGGCTAAAGAGCAGCTCAAGGCCATGTGGTTGCGCTCCGATGGGCAGGGGGTGCCGCCCGAACTAAAGCTCAGCGAACTCAACAAGGACTTGCTTACCAGGCGCCTGCAAGACGACGGCCTGACCCTGCCCACACCGGCCCCAACCAGCCCCATGACCGCCCCAAGCAGGGCTGCCGACATGCTCGATACCCGAATGCTCTTCTCGGCCCTGGTAGATGCCGACTTTCTGGACACCGAGGCCCACCTGCACGGGGCCGTCCGCCCCCAGGCCCCATCGCTCCAGGTCGGCCAGGCGCTATCCCGCCTGGAGGCGCACCTCGAGGCCCTCTCCCAGGACGAGCGCCTGCCCGAGCGCATCCGCGCCCTTCGCAAAGCCCTCTCCGATGCGGCCGCCGAGGCCGCCCGGCGGCCCGAACGGGTTTTTACGCTCACCGCGCCCACCGGCCTGGGCAAGACCCTGGCCATGCTGCGCTTCGCCCTGCGGCGGGCCAAGCGCGACCCCCGCATCCGGCGCATTGTGGTGGTGCTGCCCTACCTGTCCATCCTCGACCAGACCGCCCAGACGTACCGCAAGCTTTTTGCGGGCTTTGGGCCGCACTACATCCTGGAAGACCACAGCCTGGCCTACCGCCCGTTGCACAAAGAGCTTTCCGACGAGCAGAACCTGGCCGAACTCGAGCGCCGCCTGCTGGCAGAAAACTGGGAAGCGCCCATCATCCTGACCACCCACGTGCAACTGCTGGAAAGCCTGCACGCCAACCGGCCTGGGGCCTGCCGCAAGCTGCACAACCTGGCCGGGAGTGTGCTGCTCTTCGACGAAGTCCAGACCCTGCCCACCCACCTGGCGGTGCCCACCCTCAAGACCCTTTCCCATCTGGCCAGCGAGAAGTACGGCGCGGTGGTGGTTTTTGCCACCGCTACCCAGCCCGCCTTCGATACCCTGCACCCCCGGGTGCAGGCCGGTGAGCCCCAGGGCTGGCAGCCGGTGGAGATCGCTCCCGCCCCCGAGGTACTCTTTCAGCAAAGCAGCCGGGTGCAGGTGGAGTGGTGGCTCAAGAACCCCACCCAGACGCCCTGCCTGGTCACGCTACTGGAAACCGAGCCTCAGGCCCTGGTGGTGATGAACCTCAAGCGCCAGGCCCACGCCCTTTTCCGGCAGGCCCAGGAAAAGGGCCTCGAGGGGCTCTTTCACCTCTCCACCGCCCTCTGCCCGGCCCACCGCAAAAAGGTGCTGGAAGAGGTACAGCAGCGTTTGCAGGACGGCCGGCCCTGCCGTCTGATCTCCACGCAGGTGGTGGAAGCCGGGGTGGAGCTCGACTTTCCGGTGGGCTACCGCGCCCTGGCCCCCCTCGAGGCCATCGCCCAGACCGCCGGGCGCATCAACCGGCACGGGCTGCGCCGTGAGGGGCGGCTGGTGGTGTTTGTGCCCGAGGACGAGGGGTATCCGGACAAAGCCTACCAACAGGCCGCCCGGCTGACCCGCGCCTTGCAGGCCGAGGGAGCGCTGACCCTCGAGCCCGCCGTCTTCCGCCGTTACTACCAGAGCCTCTACACCCTGCAAAACGTAAGCGATCCCGAAATCGAAACTCTGATTCAGACCCAGAACTACGCCGAGCTGGCCCGCCGCTACCGCCTGATCGAGACCGCTGCCGTGAATGTGGTGGTGCCTTACAACGACGAAGCCCTGGCCCTCATGCAGGAGGCCCGCAACCGGGGCATCGCCGCCGACTGGATTCACCGCGCCAGGCCCTACACGGTGCCGTTCTTTTTGCCCAAGGGCGGGCCCCCGTCGTTCCTGGAGACGATCTTCCTGCGCTACGGGCGGAGTGAAGTGCCCGATTGGTACCTCTGCCCGGACCAAGCCCTCTACGACGCCCTGCTGGGCTTTACGCCCGAAGAGGGCAGCGGGGCAGGCCTGGTCATTTAACCCCGTACCGGGGCGCATCCTTTGGTATCCTGCGCCCCAAAAAAGGCGAAGAGGAGGAGCCATGCGAAGTTTTAGCTTGGAAGTCTGGGGTGAGTTGGCCTGCTTCACGCGGCCCGAGTTCAAAGTCGAGCGCTTCAGCTACCCCATCATCACGCCCAGCGCCGCCAGGGGCATCTTCGATGCCATTTACCTGGACTTTAGCCCACAGGGCCAGAAACCCCTGATGTACTGGCAAATCGAGCGCATCGAGGTGCTCAGGCCGGTGCGCTACATCGCTCTGATGCGCAACGAGGTGAAGGAAAAGGCCAGCGAACGTAGCATCCAGCGCTGGATGAAAGACCCCGGCAGTTTTGAGCCCATCTTTGCCGACGCTACCAAGGACGACACCGGCCAGGACACCAAAGGCCGCACCCAGCGCCAGACCATGGCCCTGCGGGACGTGCGCTACCGTCTGAGTGCCCACGCCGTGCTCTACCGCGAAGACCACGCCCTGCGCCAGAAAATCGAGCACAGCTTTGAACGCCGGGCCAGGGCCGGGCAGTGCGTTTACCAGCCCTATCTGGGCTGCCGCGAGTTTACCGGCTACTTTCGCCTGGTAGAGCCCGGCGAGGAGGCCCAGCCCGTGCCCTACAGCGAAAAGATCGGCTGGATGCTCTACGACGTCTTCGACCTCTCCAAGCCACGCGGCCCGCTCCGCACCGACAAAGGCGAGAAGCCCAGCGTGAGCGTGTTCGAGGCCGAAGTGAGGGACGGGGTGCTCGAGGTGCCCCCTTACGGGAGCGAAAAAGTACGCAAAGGAGGGGCCTGATGCTCGCACAGCTCGTGCGGTACGCCCAACAGAAGGGCCTGGGGGCCGAACCCGGCTTTACCACCAAGGAGATTCGCTGGTTGATCGGGGTGAGCCCGGCGGGGGAGTTCACCGAGCTAATCCCCCTAAACCAGCCCAAACCCGCCCCCGACCTCTCCCAGCCCGACATGATGACCCTGCCGGGCTACCTGCGGGCCCAGGGCCATCCGGCAGAGCAGGCCGCCCACTTTCTGGCTGAGACCTGTGCGGTGGTGTTTGGGCTGGCCGAGCGGGACCGCGAGGGCAACCTCAAGAAGCCCGAAGATCACGCCAAAAACCTCCAGAAGCAGCAGACCTTCCAACTGCTAATCGAGCTGGCTGCTGAAGAGGTGCCCCTGCTACAGCCCATCGCCCAGGCCCTGGCCAACACCGTGCAGATGGCACGGGCCTTGGAGAAGCTCGAGGCCCAAACCCAGCAAAAAGGGGCCGATAAGCTCAAGCCCACCGACAAAATTTCGTTCTTTGTGCAGGGGCAGTGCGTGCTTGACTTTCCCGACTGGCACGATTGGTGGCGGCGGTTCCGGGCTCAGGCCTTTCCGGCCACCAATGCTGGTGGGATGCGCTCCTTTGCCAGTGGGGAACTGGCCCCACCGGCCCCCACCCACCCCAAGGTGACCAAGCTGGGCGGGAGCGCTTTCGGACACGCCCTGGTCACCTACGACAAGGAGGCCTTCGAGTCGTATGGGCTCTCGCAGGGCGAGAACGCCGCCGTGGAAGAAATGGCCGCCACCGCCTACCGGGCCGGGCTGGACACGCTCTTGGAGCAGGCCGAAACCCTGGGCGATATGAAGGTGGTGGTCTGGTACGACCAGGAAGTGCCCCAGGAAGACGACTTCTTCCGCGACCTCTTCGCCCCCAGCGCCCCCGAGGCCGAGGAAGCCCAGGCCCTCGAGCGCGCCCGCAAGGTACTCAAAGCCCTAAAGACCGGCGAAGCCCCGCCCAGTCTGCGCCAGGCCCGCTTTTTTGCCACCGCCATGAGCCCGGCCTCGGGCCGGGTGATGGTGCGCGACTGGCAGACGGGTTCGCTCGAGGGCTTCATTCTGGCCGTAGAGGCCTGGTTCGACCACCTTTCCATCGTGCGCAAAAGTGGCGACCGATCCGCCAACCTACCGGGGCTGAACCGGCTCTTCCTGAGCCTCCAACGCCCCAAAGCCCCCGAGCAAAAGTTCGATGACTACATCAAGCCCATCAAAACCCTGCAACTCCCCCTCTGGCGGGCCGCCCTGAACCCCGACCTGCCCATCCCTTACGCGGCCGTCGTTCGCGTCATGGAGTCCCACACCGCCGAGGTCATGACCGGGGCCTTTACCGAGGCTTTGAAAGCCCAAAAGCCCGACGCCGCCGCCCTGGGGCGCATCTACGCCCGCATGGGGCTTTTGAAGGCCTACCACATCCGCAAAGGAGGGAAGATGAGCACCGCACTAGACCCCCATCACCCCAGCCCGGCCTATCACTGTGGCCGATTGATGTGCCTCTTGGCCCAGATCCAGGAGGCATCTACCGAAGCCGAGATCAACGCCGGCGTGGTGCAGCGCTACTACGGCGCGGCCAGCAGCACGCCTGCTTTGGTGCTGGGCCGCCTGACCCGGCTCTCGCAGCACCACCTGAGCAAAATGGCCAAGGACTCCCCCGGCCTGGCCTACTGGTTCAACAGCCAGCTCGCCCAGGTCTGGAGCGCCCTGGGGCCCAGCCTCCCGCGCACGCTGAGCCTGGAGGAGCAGAGCCTTTTTGCCCTGGGCTACTACCATCAACTGGCCGAAAGCCGCAAGGGCAAGCAAGAAAGTGAAGCCCCATCCGCATAAAACCGCGCGTGAGCTTGAAAGGAGAGGTATATGTCCCAACCCATCCAGAACCGCTACGAGTTCCTGCTCTTCTTCGACGTGCAGGACGGCAACCCCAACGGCGACCCCGACAGTGGCAACGCCCCCCGGGTAGACCCCGAGGACGGGCACGGCCTGGTGAGCGACGTGGCCCTCAAGCGCCGCATTCGCAACTATGCCCAGGCCGCCGGGGCGAACATTTTTGTGCAGCACGGCACCAACCTGAACCGCCCAATCTTCGAAGCCCACGAGAAAACGGGCGGCTTTACCGGAGCCAAAACCAAAGACAAAGTGGAGGCCGCCCGCCGGTGGATGTGCGAGCAGTTCTTCGACGTGCGTACCTTTGGAGCGGTGATGAGCACCGGGGCCAACGCCGGGCAGGTGCGGGGGCCGGTGCAGATCACCTTTGCTAGGAGCCTCGACCCCATCTTTCCCGCCGAGTTCAGCATCACCCGCGGTGCGGTGGCCGAAGACGTGAAGAACGCCAAGACCCTGGCCGATTACGAAAAATGGGAGCAAGAACAGCCCGAGGACAAACTCCGCACTATGGGCCGCAAAAGCCAGGTCTCGTATGGCCTGTACCAGGCCAAGGGCTTCGTGAGCGCCCACCTGGCCCAGGGCACCGGCTTTAGCCAGGCCGACCTGAAGCTGCTGGTGGAAGCCCTTTTGAACATGTTCGAGCACGACCGCAGTGCCAGCAAGGGCCACATGGCCACCCGCCGCCTCTACCTCTTCCAGCACGTGGGCACCGACCCCCACAACGCCGAGCAGAACAAGCGCCAGGCCATGCTGGGCTGCGCCCCCGCGCACCGCCTGCTCGATTTGGGCCAGGTGGTCTCGGTGCGCCTCTTAGACGAGAGCAAGCCCCCGCGCCGCTTCGCCGACTACGAGGTGAAGGCCGATCCCACCCGGCTGCCCAGAGGCGTGCGGATGCTCGAGCTGGACACCTGGGATGAAGCCCGCTTCGACCGCTGGATGGGAGGGGCCGATGCCTAGAACCATCCCCATCCCACCCCCCCAGCTAAGAGCGCCGGAGCTTACTACCTGGACGCTCAAACTGAGAACCATTACCCCCATGTTCGGGGGCAGCGCCACCCCGCGCGAGGTTGACCCCAATAACCCGGTACGCGTCGCCAGCGTGCGGGGGCACCTGCGCTTCTGGTGGCGGGCCACGGCGGGGGCGCAGTATGCCAGTGCGGAGGAGTTGTTCAAGGCGGAAGAGGAAATTTGGGGGAGTGCAGAGAAGTACGGAAAAGTGGCCCTGCGGGTTCTGGAGCAGTCTGCCGGGCAGGCCGTGAGACCCTCGGAACTTGTGCCGGATAGGGGTACAGCGAGAACCGGGCCGATGGAGAAGTTCTTTCTGCACCCTTTCAACGAAAATAGAAGCGAGGGTTTGTCAGAAGCTAGTGGGCTAAAGTCGGTGGAGTTTACCCTCGAGCTCACCCATACCCTCTCCGAAACCGAGGCGGAGCACCTGCGTCGGGCTGTTCGGGCCTGGATTGCCTTCGGCGGCATTGGGGCGAGAACCCGACGCGGGGTGGGGGCGCTCGAGGTCACCGCGAACCTCAAAGACTGGCTACCCGCTACCCCCGACCAGCTCAAAACTTGGTTTGCGGTTCCACCGCAGAAAGAGGTTCATCACACCACCCTTGCTGGCGCGGTGATCTGCCTGGGCCAGCCCCGCAGGCCCAGCAACACCGACCCCTATAAAGGGCACTCGGCCTGGCGGGAGCTGGGGCGCTTTTGGGCGCGTTTTCGGAAAGGGCACTATCTGGAAGACCCCGTGACCGGAGAAACCATGGCCTACACCCCCATGGCTGGGGGCAAGTGGCGCGACCACAAGACCCTGTTGGCCTTGCGACCCAGGCAAGAGCGTATTGCCCTGGCCAAGCCCTTCTACGGCCTGCCCATCGTTTACCAGCGCTTGGGCGACAGCTTTAGCGGAACCCTCGAGGCCGTTCACTCAGGTGGCAGACGCATGGCCTCGCCGGTTATTTTGAAGCCCATTGCTTTTGGGGATGGCAGCATTTGGCCAGCCGTCATCATCCTCAATGCCCCTGCCCCCACACGAATCAGGGTCAATGGAGAAGAACTCTCTTTGCAGATTCCTGACAACGACCCTGTGCTGGATGCGCTCGAGGCCGACGAGCCCCTCGAGGCTGTGCGTAAGGCTGCCCAGCTTCAGGGCTTCACCCAGGAGGTGCGCCTATGACCCACCTCCTCGCCATCTCCATCGGCCCCGTGCAGGACTTCATCGCCGCCGCCCGCCGCACCGCCGACCTGTACGCAGGTTCGCAAATCTTGCAGAAGCTGAGCAAGCACGCCGCGCAGTTTCTCCATTCAAAGGAAGCAGAGCTCATCTTCCCAGCCGACCCGAACGCCGACGGGGCCAACAAGATTCTGGCCAAGGTGAGCACAGACCCCAAGCAGCTTGCCGAGGATACCAGGAGGGAAGTTCAGAAGAAGTTGAAGGCAATCTGGGAAGAGACCATCGGCAAACTTTCCGGTGAGCACCGGGGCTTGATTGACGATAAACGAGTCCAAGAGCAGCTTGGGAGTTTCCTCGAGTTCTACGCTGCCTGGGTGCCCTTGAAGAAATACCCCGAAAGCCGCCAGGCCGTGGAGCGACTGCTCGCAGGCCGCAAGGCTCTGCGGGACTTTGCGCCTACCCGGCAAAACGACGATGGCGTGCCCAAGTCGGCCCTGGATCCTTCGCGGGCTGCGGTCATTGACCCCCGGCAGTGGGCCGAGGCCAGCGTGCGGCTGGAGGATGGCTCCTATCGCCCGCTCCGCATCAAGCCCACCGAGTTTCTGGACGCAGTCTCGCTTCTAAAGCGCTGCTACGGGGCGCTGAAGTCTGAGGTGGTGGTGGACACCCGCACCATGGCTCGGCGGGCCATCAACCCCGAAGCTATGCCGGATGAGCGCTGGGGCGAGGACGACGACCACATCCAGGAGCCCCAGCCCTACTTTGCCATCCTGGTAGCCGACGGCGATCGCATGGGCGACCTGATCAGCCGCCAGGACGACCCAGAGGCCCACCGCAGCCTCTCCAAAACCCTGGATGACTTCGCCAGGGAAGCCCGCAACATTGTGCTCAAGCACAAGGGCTTTATGGTCTATTCGGGCGGGGACGATGTGCTGGCCTTTTTGCCGGTGAACCGAGCAGTAGCCTGCGCCAAAGCGCTCTCGGAGGAGTTTCGCCGCCGGGTCAAGGGCACCCTTTCGGCAGGGGTTGCCATTGTGCACTACCGCGAGCCGCTATCCATTTCCCTGGAAAATGCTCGAGACGCAGAAAAAGCCGCCAAGAATGGCGGGCGCAATGCGCTGGCGGTAGCCCTGCACACTCGAGGGGGCGCACCCATCCAGGTGGTGCAGCACTGGGACGCCCTGAGCTGGGATGAGCTGCTCGAGGCCTACAGGTCTCGCCAGATTACCCGTGGGTTTGCCCACGAACTGCGGGATCTGGTGCGGGAATGGCAAGACCATATGCGGGCCGATTACCTGCACAAGGAAGCCCTGCGGGTTCTGGCCCGCAAAGAGGCCCGCGAGCTGAAAATCCCCGCGCCTATCACCGACACACCAACCTACCGAAGCGATTTGCTTCGCTTTGTGGATCAACTTATCATCGCCCGCTTTCTGAGCGGCATCCGGGAGGAAGCGCATGCCGGAACGAGTGCTTGAAATCCACGCCCTGAGCCCCCTGCTGTTCCGCGATGGCCGGCCCTTCAGCGCCGCCGACGGCACCGAGACCGCCGCCCGGAGCCTGAACCTGCCCTTGCCCAGCACTGTGGCGGGCTTTGTGCGTACCCAGGTAGGGCTGGCCGAGGGCAAGGGGTTTAGCCAGGAGCAACTGCAAAACCTGCATGGCCTTCAGGTGTGCGGGCCGTTGCTGGCTCGAGGCGACGAGGTGTTGCTCCCCGCCCCCCGCGATGCGGTGGTTTACGGGGGTGCTGACGGCAGTCCCCAGGTTATGAAGCTGACACCCTTTAGCCCCCCCGACGGCGCGGGCTGTGACCTGCCGGACGGCCTTTTGCCCCTGCAGGTCACCCAGGACGTGAAGCCCGAGTCCGGCTACAACTTCTGGCCGGCCCACGAGATGGAGCGCTGGTTGCTGGGAGAAACGGTTATACCGCAAAAAATTTCCGGCCTGCCCACCGAAACTCGCGTGCACGTGGGCATGGACCATGAAAAGGGTAAAGCCCAGGAAGGCCAGCTTTTCAGCGTGGCCTACCGGCCCCTGGAGATGGGCAAGAACCCCCAAACCTACCAGCCCGCCAGCCTGCGGGTGCGGCTCTCGCTGCCCAATGGGCAGACCCCGGCCCCCATCGGCCACCTGGGGGGCGAGCGCCGTCCGGTGGCGGTGGAGGTAAAACCGAGCCTTTCGGACTACTGGTTCGACTGCCCGGAAGCTATCAAAAAGCGCTTCGCGGAGCTGGGCAAGGGGGCAAGGGTGCGCCTGGTGCTGGCCACCCCGGCCCTGTTTGAACAGGGCTGGAAGCCCGGTTGGGTCGAGAAGTCCGGCACGGGCGAACTGCACCTGCCGCGCGGGCTGGCCAGGGTACGTCTCAGGCTGGTTTCGGCGGCGGTGGGGCGGCGCGAGCCGGTGAGCGGCTGGAACCTGCGGCAAAACCAGCCCAAACGGGTGCGCTGGATGGCGCCCGCAGGCAGCGTGTACTTCTTCGAGGTAGAGGACGGTAACCCAGCCGACCTGCTGGAAAGCTGGCTCCGGCCCGTTAGCGACAGTGAGCAAGACCGCAAGGACGGCTTTGGACTGGCCCTTTGGGGAGTGTGGTGAAGATGCAAGCAAAGATGATTTTCTGGCAGGCCCTTACGCCGGTGCACCCCGGCACCGGGCAGGACAGCAGCAGCGTGATTGACCTTCCGGTAGCCCGCGAGGCCGCTACTGGCTTCCCGGTGATTCCGGCCAGCAGCCTGAAGGGGGTGTTGCGGGACGGGCGCGGCCTCGAGAAGAACGACGAGAGCGAGGAGGCTGCGATTGCAAGACGGGTTTTTGGATATGCCGGAAAGAAGAAGAAAAGCGACTCCGAAGAGGAGGAAGACATCAGCCAGGCCGCCGAGCTAACCCTAACCGATGCGCGGGTGCTCTTCCTGCCGGTGCGCTCGTATGCGGGCACCTTCGCTTTCCTGACCTGCCCGCTGGTGCTCGAGCGGCTCAAGCGCGACCAGAAGGCATTGGGCCTTCCCGAGCTAAAAGCCTCGATTCCAAATCCGGGACAAACAGATGCCCTACTGGCGCAGAACACCCAGATTGTGCATGGCGACAAGGTGATCCTCGAGGACATAGACCTGAGCGCAAAAGTCGGGGGCGCAGATGCCCTGGCGCAGGAACTTGGGAAACTGGTGTTCGGTGAGGAAGCGGGCTACTTTGTCGAGCGGTTTGCCCTGGTTTCGAACGACGTGTTTGCCTACTTTTGCGAGATGGGCATGGAGATTATCGCTCGGGTCAGGCTCAAATCGGATACAAAGACCGTTGAGCGAGGAGGGCTGTGGTACGAGGAGGCTATCCCTGCCGAAACAGTCTTCTCGAGCTTCGCCATCGGCAAGAGCGGCTTTGACGAAATCAACCGGCCCTACATCCAAATAGGCGGCCAGGCCAGCGTGGGAAGGGGGCTGTTGCGGCGGCTGGGGGTGAAGTATGAGTCTTAAGACCCGCGCCCAGGAGGATATGAAAAAAGCCCTCAATCTAGTCAGCAGCCTTGAAGGCGAAAACGAAGAGGTCAAGAACATCTACGGCGGCCTGTGCCACAACTTTCCCATCCTGGTGCGGCAGAGCGGGCTGTGCCAGGCGCTGGCTTTTAGCGCCGACAAGGCCACTGGGGACGGAAACCGAGCAAGAGCACATCAAAAGCTGCTCGAGCATGTGGCTGCGATTTTGGGCCAAAACGACGCCCTGGGGGCTGTTCAGGGCGCTGATGCCATTGGCTACATGCACTACACCCGCCGGGTGCTTTCAGCCTGGGTCTACTTCAAGCGCTTTGCCGCCAGCGTGCTGGGCGTGCATACCGGAGGACACGATGAGAGCCAGCAGACTTAACCTTCCCCCACCCCCCCACGCCGGGCTGGCCCTTCAACGCTACTTGAAGCAGCAAGACGATGAAAACGCTTCGGCGCGGGAACTCCTGACCCATATTGCCAACAGCCAGGTCTCTACCGTGTACCGCACCGCCTTCGAGCGCTGGAAGGAAAGCCTCAAGGGCGCAATCTGGCTCGAGGCCACCACCCGCACCCCACTGGCCATTGGCCTGGGCAACAGCAGCCCCCTGGAGAACGGTCTGGCCCTGCACCACACCTACGGCACGCCTTACCTGCCGGGCAGCGCGCTAAAGGGCCTGCTGCGCCGGGTGGCCGAGCGCTATGGGCTTACCGAGCAGGAAAAAGCGGTGCTGCTGGGCGAAGGCCCCGACCCCAAGCGAAAAAACCAGGGCAACGCGGCCTACCTGGTCTACTGGGACGGCTGGTTAGACCCCGCCAGCAGCCAGCCCTTCCAGTCGGATGTGATTACCGTGCATCACCGCGAATACTACGGCAAAAAAGGCGCGGTCTGGCCCACCGACTTCGACGACCCCAATCCCGTGGCCTTTTTGTCGGTGAAGCCGGGAGTAAAGTTCTGCATTCCCATCACCTCCCCCGCCGAAAACGCCCAGGACTGGCCCTACAAGGCCGCCGAGATGCTCAAGTGGGGTTTGGAAAACCTGGGCCTGGGGGGTAAGACCAATGCGGGGTATGGGTATTTCACTGTAAAACCGCCCGAAAAGCCCAAAGGTGAACTCGAGCTTGGGTTGGAACTCCTCGAGGGCTACCGCAAGCGGATTGCCGGCATCAAACCCGCAAACGAGCGGGGTGAGCTGGACTTCTTCCTACGGGAGCTGGCCGATAAACCCCCAGCCCTTCGTAAGCCCACCCTCGAGGCCCTCAAAAAGCATCTACAGGAGTGGAAAGTTTGGAAGACAAGCAACCCTCAGCACGCCAGGATTCAGGAGCTACTAGACCAATGAGCAACGTCATCCTCACCACCGTAGGCACCAGCCTGCTGTTCAACGCCCGCCGCGATAATCTTGTGCAGGACAGTGATATTCTGGCCTATATAAAGCAAGATCCCATCAAGGCCAGCGCCGAAACCAACTCCCTCACGCGTATTCTGCACAAGGGCGACGAGATCGTGCTGCTGCACAGCGACACCGTAGAAGGCGCACGGGCCGCTGAGCTTCTGGAACAGTACTGGCGGCAGCAGGGCGTGCCCTGCAGCCGGGTGCGGATTCCCGGCCTGGCCTACGAGGCACAGGGGTTCGTGGACTATGGCCTGAAAAACTTTGTGCGCACCCTAGCGGGTGAGATTCGCAAGGCGACCAGGGCGCAAAAAGACGTCATCATCAACGCCACCGGCGGCTTTAAGGCCGAGATTTCCTACGCCACCGTGCTGGGCTTGGTGTTCAAGGTGCCGGTCTGCTACATCCACGAGCAGTTTAGAGAGATCGTCACCCTGCCGCCCACGCCCATTAGCTGGGACAACAGCCTGTTTGTCTGGTACAGAGACTTTTTCGACTGGCTGAGCGAGGGCGAAGGGGGCGTGCGCCCCAAGGCCGAGGTTGAGCCCAGGATGGCGCCCCTGCCCGAAGAAGCCCAGGTGTTGCTCGAGACCTTCGAGCTGGACGGCAAGCCTTACATGGGACTGTCGCCCCTGGGCGATGCCTACCTCGAGGCCTTCCAGACCGAGTTTGAACAGGCCCAGAGCGTTCCGGTGTACTTTTCTCCCAAAGCGCAGGCCACCTGGGAGAGCCTCGAGCCCGCCGCACAGGAGCGCTACCAAAAGCTACTCCAGCGCCTGCGCCTGCCCAACCGTGCGGCCAACAGCGAGCTCAAAAGCGGTGGGGGCGACGCCCTGGGCTACCCCAAGGGGCACACCGACGAGCGGCTTTTCTACGCCGAGCGCGATGGGAAGCTCTACGTGTTCGCCCTCACCCGGCACGGCCCCGAGTACGAGCGCATGTGCCGGGAGGGCTTTAGCTGGCGCGACTTCGACCCGGCAGACTTCACCCTCTGGGAGGGCTAAATGAACGACCTGGACGACTTGTTGCCCGAGGCTGCCCTGAGCCCGCCTGAAACCCAGGAGCCACTGCCCATCAGCGCCCTGGCCCAGTACACCTACTGCCCCCGCCGGGCGGCTTTGATTCTGCTCGAGGGCGAGTGGCAGGACAACGAGTTCACCCTGCGCGGCGCCCGCGCCCACGAGCAGGCCGACCTGCCCGAGGGCCTGCTGCGCGAGGGGGTCTGGGTGGAGCGGGCCTTGCCGCTATGGTCGGAGCGGCTGGGCCTGGTGGGAAGGGCCGACGTGGTGGAGTTGGTGGAGGGGGCTCCGTATCCGGTGGAGTACAAGGTGGGCCAGCGCTGGCCCAAGGAGCTGGCCCGCCGGGCCGCTGAGATCCAGCTCTGCGGCCAGGCCCTGTGCCTGGAGGAGATGTTTGGCCAGAGCGTGGCGGAAGGCGCTTTGTTCAGCAAAGCCAACCGACGCCGACGGGTAGTGCGCTTCACCCCCGAGCTACGGGCCGCCACCCTGGCCGCCCTGAGCGGTCTAAGAAAGCTCCTGCAGGAAGAGCGCCTGCCCCCGCCCGCCGCCGACGAGCGCTGCCGCCACTGCTCGCTGATGGCGGTCTGTATGCCGCACGTGCCGCAGGCATTGGCCGAGTGGCAGGCCCAACAACCATGACCGGCGAACTTTTGAACACGCTTTATGTGCAAACCCAGGGGGTGTACCTGCGCCTCGAGGGCGACACCCTGCGCATCCAGCACGAAGACGTAACCCTGCGCAACGTGCCCCTGCACCACCTGGGCGGCGTGGCGGTGTTTGGCAACGTGCTCATCTCGCCTTTTTTGCTGCACCGCTGCGCCGAGGAGGGCCTCGAGGTGGCCTGGTTTAGCGAGTCGGGGCGCTTTCAGGGCCGCCTATCGGGGCCGGTTTCGGGCAATGTGCTTTTGCGGCGGGCCCAGCACAAAGCCCTCGACAACCCCTCCCAAACCCTCTACCTGGCCGGGCGCTTTGTGGAGGCCAAGCTCAAAAACAGCCGCCTGGTGCTTCAGCGGGCGGTGCGCGAGCGGGGCGAGACCGAGGCCCTGGCCCTGGCCATCGCCGAACACGAGGCCGCCCTGCGGATGCTGCCCCAGGCCCGCTCGGTGGACGAGGTGCGGGGCCTCGAGGGCCAGGCGGCCAGCGCCTACTTTGCCGCCTTTGGCGACCTTTTGCTATCGGGCGAGTTTCGCTTCGATGGGCGCAACAAACGGCCCCCGCGCGACCCGGTGAATGCCCTTCTGGGCTACATCTACGCCCTGCTGGTGACCCAATGCACTGCCGCCCTGGAGGGGGTGGGCCTCGACCCGCAGATGGGCTTCTTGCACGCCCTGCGCCCAGGCCGCAACGCCCTGGCCCTGGATCTGATGGAAGAGTTCCGGGCCTGGTGGGCCGACCGCCTGGCCCTTTCGCTGTTGAACCGCAAGCAACTCACCCCCAAGCACTTCGAGGAGCGTCCTGGGGGCGCGGTGCTGCTGGATGAGGAGGGCCGCAAGGCGGTGATTGTGGCCTTCCAGAGCCGCCGCCAGGAGACAGTGCAGCACCCATTGTTCAAGGAACCCGTGCCGGTGGGTCTGCTGCCCCACGTACAGGCCCGCCTGCTGGCCCGCTACCTACGGGGCGACCTGCCCGAATATGCCCCATTTGTGGGGAGGTGACGCGTGGATCGGGTGGATATTCTGGTCACATACGACGTGAACGTAACCTCCGAAGACGGCCAGGCACGGCTCGCACGGGTGGCCAAGGTGTGCAAAAATTATGGTCAGCGGGTGCAGATGTCGGTGTTTGAGTGCCGGGTGACGCGAGCACAGCTCGAGGAAATGGAGGCCAAACTTCTGAAGATTATCGAGCCGGACAAAGACAGCCTGCGAATCTACACCCTGGTGGGTGGTCGAGACCGCTGCCTGCGGGTTCACGGCCAGGACAGGTACACCGATTTTGACGACCCCTTGGTGGTTTGAACCACCGGGCACTTGCTTTGCGCGAACCCCAAGCAAGTGCCAAAACCCAGGGGGGTTCGCGCAAGCCGAGAAATCGGCTAGGGGACATTGAAAACCCGTTTTCCCCCCACCCTCCGCCACCCTGCGTCGGAACCCTTTTTGGGGGGGTTCGCGCAAAACCCCCCTTGAGCCGCGTCCAGCACGCACGCTAAAATGGGGCTGTTGCACTCGGGCGAAAGCTCGAGTGAGGATTGAAACAAATCATCGCAGCGGCGCTCGAGCATGAGCTTGAGCGTTGCACTCGGGCGAAAGCTCGAGTGAGGATTGAAACCCAGATTGGCAAGAATGTACAGCATGGTTGCTGTTGGTTGCACTCGGGCGAAAGCTCGAGTGAGGATTGAAACGCTGGGCGGAGTTCTTTGCTAGGCCCAGCGCGCAAGTTGCACTCGGGCGAAAGCTCGAGTGAGGATTGAAACCCACCTGCGTGCCAAGGGATTCCAGCGCATCTGCGTTGCACTCGGGCGAAAGCTCGAGTGAGGATTGAAACATTCGTACACCACCCTCTTGACGAATGTGTCCGTGTTGCACTCGGGCGAAAGCTCGAGTGAGGATTGAAACCAAGCCTACGGCTACGGCTACGGCCAAGTCCAAGCGTTGCACTCGGGCGAAAGCTCGAGTGAGGATTGAAACTATTCGAATCGTGTTCAGTTTTTGAGGCGAGTGAGCGTTGCACTCGGGCGAAAGCTCGAGTGAGGATTGAAACAAGCGTGTTCCCATAGTTGCAGCAAACCCGCTTGGTTGCACTCGGGCGAAAGCTCGAGTGAGGATTGAAACTGACGTATTGCGGGTTTATTTTCCCCTCGTCAATCAGTTGCACTCGGGCGAAAGCTCGAGTGAGGATTGAAACATTCATGCTTACACGGGCGGGCCAAGGGGTGACCAGGTTGCACTCGGGCGAAAGCTCGAGTGAGGATTGAAACTTGTACTTGAAGTAGCGGGCCATGGCCCATCCTTGTTGCACTCGGGCGAAAGCTCGAGTGAGGATTGAAACCCTCCAACGACTTGTTCACGCCCAGAGACGCGGCAAGTTGCACTCGGGCGAAAGCTCGAGTGAGGATTGAAACGTCGTCGGACTTGGGCTTGTCGTCGGACTTGGCGGGTTGCACTCGGGCGAAAGCTCGAGTGAGGATTGAAACGGACTTGGCGGCGACGGGCTTGTCGTCGGACTTGGGTTGCACTCGGGCGAAAGCTCGAGTGAGGATTGAAACAGGCTGGCGGGCCAAAGAAAAATCCCCCTTGAGGGTTGCACTCGGGCGAAAGCTCGAGTGAGGATTGAAACATGAATGAGCGAGTTAGAACGTAAGACATTTCTTCGTTGCACTCGGGCGAAAGCTCGAGTGAGGATTGAAACGGGCAAAACCTCGACCTGCCGGTCGCCGTTGGGCAGGTTGCACTCGGGCGAAAGCTCGAGTGAGGATTGAAACTTCGCCGTGCAGCACGACAAAATCGCCCATCTGCCGTTGCACTCGGGCGAAAGCTCGAGTGAGGATTGAAACAGCAAGTCAAGCTGAAAGCGCCAAGCCATATTAAGTTGCACTCGGGCGAAAGCTCGAGTGAGGATTGAAACCTATCAATGCGGCGATAGGGATAAACCGGCCTTTGTTGCACTCGGGCGAAAGCTCGAGTGAGGATTGAAACGTCTTCGCTAACGCCGAAGTCTTCGAGAATACCTGTTGCACTCGGGCGAAAGCTCGAGTGAGGATTGAAACTTCTTCGACAGCCGCCTCGATAGCCCGCAGACGGGGCGTTGCACTCGGGCGAAAGCTCGAGTGAGGATTGAAACTTCTTCGACAGCCGCCTCGATAGCCCGCAGACGGTTGCACTCGGGCGAAAGCTCGAGTGAGGATTGAAACTGGATGGAGGGAGGGAGGAGACGGAACAGAGCACCAAAGTTGCACTCGGGCGAAAGCTCGAGTGAGGATTGAAACGCAGGGCTTGCAGCCTGGCGAGAATCTGATGGAGCGTTGCACTCGGGCGAAAGCTCGAGTGAGGATTGAAACAAAACGTAGCGCTTGCGCTCGCCGTGGTTGGCCGTTGCACTCGGGCGAAAGCTCGAGTGAGGATTGAAACAGCCGGGACTCCGGCCCGACGGCGCTTGGGCTCAAGGCGTTGCACTCGGGCGAAAGCTCGAGTGAGGATTGAAACAGCAGCCGGCTATACGTGCCGCCGCTTGCACGACGTTGCACTCGGGCGAAAGCTCGAGTGAGGATTGAAACTGTCCGCCTGTTGGTTGCCGAGCAGGGCCTCAGCCTGTTGCACTCGGGCGAAAGCTCGAGTGAGGATTGAAACCACCACCCTCTTGACGAACGTATCTGTACTACATCTCGTTGCACTCGGGCGAAAGCTCGAGTGAGGATTGAAACCAACGACAGCGGCTTGTTTGTTGTTTTGCGCGATAGTTGCACTCGGGCGAAAGCTCGAGTGAGGATTGAAACCGATTGGGCTGAGCAGAATGCTGTGACCCTGCCCAAGTTGCACTCGGGCGAAAGCTCGAGTGAGGATTGAAACGAGGTAATCAATCATCTTGCTGACGTCCATACGTTGCACTCGGGCGAAAGCTCGAGTGAGGATTGAAACAGCAGCACAAAGCATAGCTCGGGGGATTTTTCAGGTTGCACTCGGGCGAAAGCTCGAGTGAGGATTGAAACGGCGTCCGTTACGAGGTGCAACATGTCCTCGTAAGTTGCACTCGGGCGAAAGCTCGAGTGAGGATTGAAACACACGTATACGTACCTGTCCCTCGTGAACAGCCTGGTTGCACTCGGGCGAAAGCTCGAGTGAGGATTGAAACACCTGGCCGCCGGATGCTTTTGCCGGGCGTGAGGGCAGTTGCACTCGGGCGAAAGCTCGAGTGAGGATTGAAACCCCATGCTACCCCCTGCCCACATCCTGGCAAGGGCGTTGCACTCGGGCGAAAGCTCGAGTGAGGATTGAAACTTGCATAGCCGCAACAAACAACACCTGGTTGGGAAGTTGCACTCGGGCGAAAGCTCGAGTGAGGATTGAAACCTCGGCAAGCGCCCGCATGCTTGGACATTCGGGCGTTGCACTCGGGCGAAAGCTCGAGTGAGGATTGAAACAAGCTGGGAAGCGCTTTTGCAGTTCCTCAAACGCGTTGCACTCGGGCGAAAGCTCGAGTGAGGATTGAAACGGATTTGGCGGCGTCGGATTTGGCGGCGACGGGCTTGTTGCACTCGGGCGAAAGCTCGAGTGAGGATTGAAACGATGGCAAACGGCAAGAACGGGCGTTTGCCGTGATGGTTGCACTCGGGCGAAAGCTCGAGTGAGGATTGAAACCTCCATGAGAGAACCCGTAGGCGACTCTCATGAGCGTTGCACTCGGGCGAAAGCTCGAGTGAGGATTGAAACTCGGGTAGCCCAAGTTGAGTCCCAGCCCGACTGGGGTTGCACTCGGGCGAAAGCTCGAGTGAGGATTGAAACTGAATACTGGGATATTGGCCTAGGCTATATCCCGCCGTTGCACTCGGGCGAAAGCTCGAGTGAGGATTGAAACAAGCATACGCGCCTTGTTTACAACGCGCTCGAGCATGTTGCACTCGGGCGAAAGCTCGAGTGAGGATTGAAACTTTTGAGCATTGGGACGCCTACCTGTTCAGCCATCAGGGTTGCACTCGGGCGAAAGCTCGAGTGAGGATTGAAACTCGGCTTGCTCATCCCATTCGGCGTAGATACCCAAGGTTGCACTCGGGCGAAAGCTCGAGTGAGGATTGAAACAGACGCTTGCTTACAGCATCGTGAGCGGCTTGAGCGTTGCACTCGGGCGAAAGCTCGAGTGAGGATTGAAACTCTCGAGTATTCTCTCAAAGTCTTTGCGACTGATAAGGGTTGCACTCGGGCGAAAGCTCGAGTGAGGATTGAAACGCTCTCGCCGGGAACGTATTCCAGGATGTAGCCTAGTTGCACTCGGGCGAAAGCTCGAGTGAGGATTGAAACTGCAAATGGATGGAGATGTACATATACGTATGGAGGTTGCACTCGGGCGAAAGCTCGAGTGAGGATTGAAACAAAGACGCGGCCACAGCCGCTGCAACGCTGGACACGCGCGTTGCACTCGGGCGAAAGCTCGAGTGAGGATTGAAACTTTGAACCGTTCTGCCAGCTTACTGATAGTCATGGGTTGCACTCGGGCGAAAGCTCGAGTGAGGATTGAAACTTGCGCGCTGGGCTGGGCAAAGTATGCCGCCCATTGTTGCACTCGGGCGAAAGCTCGAGTGAGGATTGAAACCAGCATACCACGCTGGGAGGGTTCATGCCCCGACGGTTGCACTCGGGCGAAAGCTCGAGTGAGGATTGAAACTTCGGCGACTGTAAGGCGGGAAGCCAGACGACCCTCGTTGCACTCGGGCGAAAGCTCGAGTGAGGATTGAAACCACGGAGACATACTCAGGCTTATCGGGGACGGGTTGCACTCGGGCGAAAGCTCGAGTGAGGATTGAAACGCAGGATGCTATTAGCGGATCGAATCGCAGCAAGTTGCACTCGGGCGAAAGCTCGAGTGAGGATTGAAACCAACCTCGGCCACAACCTCACGCACAACCTCCCGGTTGCACTCGGGCGAAAGCTCGAGTGAGGATTGAAACTGTATACGCCCACATTTGCGCCCGCATACTCATACACGGTTGCACTCGGGCGAAAGCTCGAGTGAGGATTGAAACCCAGAATCACGAGGACGACATTTACGGCAAGATAGTTGCACTCGGGCGAAAGCTCGAGTGAGGATTGAAACTTATGCTACTTCTTTAAGTTGACACTCCCACGGCTGTTGCACTCGGGCGAAAGCTCGAGTGAGGATTGAAACCTGCAAACACCCGAGTGCCCAAGCATACAGGCACTGTTGCACTCGGGCGAAAGCTCGAGTGAGGATTGAAACGAACGCGGGCTTGGTGGACTTATCCGCCGTGGTTTTGGTTGCACTCGGGCGAAAGCTCGAGTGAGGATTGAAACAGCCGCGACCCCTCGAGCTGACTCCCTCGAGGGTTGCACTCGGGCGAAAGCTCGAGTGAGGATTGAAACCCCCACCACACGGTGGAGTACACTCGATCTAGTGCGTTGCACTCGGGCGAAAGCTCGAGTGAGGATTGAAACTTGCTACCCGTATTGCGGGCGGTGAATGAGGCGGGAGTTGCACTCGGGCGAAAGCTCGAGTGAGGATTGAAACATGGCGGTGGTAGGAGGTTGACCTTGAGGACATTTTGTTGCACTCGGGCGAAAGCTCGAGTGAGGATTGAAACCTGCGTCAGGCCCTTGCTATAAACATGGAAATAGCGTTGCACTCGGGCGAAAGCTCGAGTGAGGATTGAAACTGGCCGGTGGTGCAACTGCTGGGAGGTAGCCATGCCCGTTGCACTCGGGCGAAAGCTCGAGTGAGGATTGAAACTCGTGCGATGCGCCTGGAACCTATAAACTGACGTTGCACTCGGGCGAAAGCTCGAGTGAGGATTGAAACAGCTTTGAGCAGTTCTCCGTATTTCGCTTGTTCTGTTGCACTCGGGCGAAAGCTCGAGTGAGGATTGAAACGAGGAGCGGGTACACCCCGTACCCGCATTTCGGGGGTTGCACTCGGGCGAAAGCTCGAGTGAGGATTGAAACTTGAGTGGCGGCTGGAGGTATCTTCGCGGGAGGTATGTTGCACTCGGGCGAAAGCTCGAGTGAGGATTGAAACTTTTTGATGTAACCACCCCCTTCTCCCATGCCCCGTTGCACTCGGGCGAAAGCTCGAGTGAGGATTGAAACTCGATTTGCTTCAGGATTTCGCTCCGCATACAACGTTGCACTCGGGCGAAAGCTCGATCACAAAAAATAACGCCTGTGGGTTAGGGAGGGGAACCCGCAGGCGTTTATGGATGCCCACCATAAGTGGGTTGAGTACTTTTTACAGCTAAACTCCCGGACGCGCTAGGGAAAAAAGTCCCAAATGAGTAGGTTGGAACAGGGGGCGCTGTGGGGTAACTTCACACCGAGTCCAGGGTCAGTGCCAGTTGTCCGAGTGCCAGGCCGCCATCGCCAGGAGGGACTTTCTGGTTCCAGTACACTTCAAAGCCTTCTGAACGCAGTTTGCTAAGGGTTAGCTGGTGCAAAAGCTGGTTTTGCCACACCCCGCCTGAAAGCACCACACGAGTGGTCGGGTGGGTGGGGTGGAGGGTTAGGGCCATGCGCACAACGGCATCGGCCAGGGCGGCGTGGAAATGCCGGGCTACCAGTGTGCTGGGGGTGCGGGCCTTCAGTAAATCCAGAACAGCCTGGAGCAAAGGTTGGTAATCCCACTCGAACAGGCCCGAGGTTTGCCGGATGGGCAGGGTTAGTTGGTTGGGCAGGGGTGGGCTCGAGCGCGCCAGACTCTCCAGCCATGTTGCGGCCTGGCCCTCGTAGTCCTGTCGGGTGTGAAAGCCCAGCAAGGCAGCTACTGCATCGAACAAGCGCCCGATGCTGCTGGTGACTGGAATGGGCATTTTGGAACGCAGCAGGCGGGTTCCTGCCTGCACCACCGGTTCGGGCAACGGAGCCTCCCAGCCCGCGAGTTCCTGCAAGAACCCCACCGCGGCCTGGGGCGGGAATGAAGCAGCGGCGTCCCCGCCCAGCAGGGGGGCGTAGCGCAGGTGGGCCACCCGCCTGAGGCCCCGGGCCAGCGAGCCGGCGAACACCTCCCCGCCCCAGATGGCCCCATCCTCCCCGAGCCCTGCGCCATCGAAGGCAAAGCCCATCACCTCTTCTTCCCAGAGCCCCTGCTCCACCAGCACCGAGGCGATGTGGGCCTGGTGGTGCTGGACGGCCTGCCTGGGGCCGGGCAGTTCCAGGGCGTACTGGGTGGAGGGGTAGTCGGGGTGCAGGTCGTGCACCACCAGGGTTTTGTCCAGGTTGACCCGGTACATCTGGGTCAGGTCGTGGATGGTTTGCTGGAAAGCCAGGCGGGCTTCCAGCTCTTCCAGGTCGCCGATGTGCTGGCTCACGAATACCTGGCCGCCGGTGCTGAGCGCAATGGCATTTTTGAGCATGCCCCCCAGGGCCAGGATGGGCCGCTGGAACCGTTCTGAGCGCAGGATCGGCGCAGGGGCGAACCCTCGAGCCCGGCGCAGGAGCAGGGGCTTTGAATCGGCCAGCGCCACGATGGAATCGTCCACCCGGCGGGCGATGGGCCGCTCGCCCACCAGGAAAAAATCGGCCAGGCCGGACAGGCTGCCCAACGCCTCGTCGCGGTAGACCATGGGCTCGCAGGAGCGGTTGGCGCTGGTCATGACCAGCAGCGGAGGGGCGCCTTCGGCAAAGAGCAGGTGCTGGAGGGGGGTGTAGGGCAGCATGAAGCCCAGGTGGGGGCTGCCGGGCGCCAGGGGTTCTGGGAGGGGTTTGGGGCCTTTGGGCAGCAGTACGATGGGCCGCTCGAGGCTCTCCAGCAGGCGCAGGGCCGCCTCGTCTAGCAGGGCGTAGCCGCGCAGGGCTTCGGTGTCTCTTGCCATCAGCGCGAAGGGCTTGGCCCGGCGCTTTTTGCGGGTTCTCAGCGTTTCTACGGCCTCTGCGTTGTGTGCATCGCAGGCCAGGTGGTAGCCTCCCAGCCCCTTGATGGCCAGAATCTGGCCCTCGCGCAGGAGCCGCGCAGCTTCTGCAATGGCCGGGTGTCTGGACGCAATGGGTTCCATCCTGGCGTTCCACAGATGCACCTGTGGGCCACAAGTTGGGCAGGCGATGGGCTGGGCGTGGAAGCGGCGGTTGAGGGGGTCGTGGTACTCGGCGGCGCAGTCCGGGCACATCGCAAAAGCCCACATGGTGGTGAAGGGACGGTCGTAGGGCAGTTGCTGGATGATGCTGTAACGCGGGCCGCAGTTGGTGCAGTTGATGAAAGGGTAGCGGTAACGGCGGTTCGCAGGGTCGAATAGTTCCTGCAAGCAATCTTCGCAGAGGGTCAGGTCGGGCGAGATGAGGGTGGTGATAGGGCCGCTGGCCTCGCTCTCGAGGATGGCAAAACCGGGGGGTAAGCCTCCCGGACGGCACTCAACAACGTCAATGCGCTCGACCCGGGCGGCAGGTGGGGCCTGTTCGCGGAGGGCCTGGACAAACGCCGATAGCACCTCGGGGGTTGCGGAGACCTCGATCAGCACCCCCTCGAGGTCGTTGCGTACCCAGCCCGAGAGCCCCAAGGCCTGGGCTAGCCGAAACACAAAAGGGCGGAAACCCACGCCCTGCACCACCCCCTGCACCCGCAGGCGCAGCGTTTGCGGGGCTGGGGAGTTGTGAAGAGGGCTCATATAGCTCAGATGAGGATTTATAGTCGCCGGCAATTCATAGCCACAACCTCTGGCTGATCTGCTTCAAATCCACTGTTATTGTACGTGTCGTTTTACCTATCGTGCTCGACAATTCCCAATCTGAACCCCAACACCTGACCGTTACCAGAAGTGATTGAGATGTCCAAACCAGGTTGCCGGGTCAAGGTCTTTTCAGCAGCTCTGCTACCTGGCGACACCAGGCTTCCGCATCCGACCTCCAACACCCTTTTCTCCACACCGATGTAAGGTTGGTATGGTAAAAAGCTAACTGTATTCAACGTTTTTGGTTCTGGCTTGCCAGAATGCAACCAGGCGATAAACTAGAGGGCGGGTCTGCCGGGATGGCGGAATGGTAGACGCTACGGACTTAAAATCCGTTGCCCGCAAGGGCGTGTGGGTTCGAGTCCCATTCCCGGCACCAAACGGTTCTGAGCAGGATTTTCGGCAAACCGCCTGTGGGAAGGTAGTTTTGCAGCAGTTTTGCGATTGGCCAGTTGATTGCAGCTTCTGTACAAACTACTAGATGACAGTGTAATCAGTTGAGCATTTCCACAAAGTAAGCAGGCTTTTATCATATTCTGCATGAAGACGACCATACAGATCCCCAGCCCGATTCCCTACCTGATGGAAGTACCCGATCTGCGAGCCCACAACACCACCTACGATTGGCGCTTGTTGTTCATGCTGGTGCTGATGGGGCTGGGGAGTGGACGCACCAACCTGCTGGCGA